>CAKVVS010000118.1:0-4890 GCA_934834395.1 Parahaemophilus parainfluenzae
AGCATAGGCAATATAAGGTTTAATATCAAAAATAGGTGTGCCATCGACAAGATCCACGGAGCCCAAATGCAGAAAAACACGTCCATGAATACATTCCACTTGGCGTAATTCAACTTTGGATAAGCCTAGCGGATTAGGACGATGCGTAGCGCGTGAAGCAAATACACCGACACGTTGATTGCCGCCTAAACGAGGGGGACGAACAGTGGATTGCCATTTTCCATGTGGCACTTTGTCGAATTGGAAAATAAGCCAAAGATGGCTAAATTGCTCTAAGCCTCGCACCGCCTCTGGTGAATTATACGGAGGGAGCAGTTCCACAATACCAATGCCATCTTGTACTAAATCAGGCTGGCGTGGCACCGAGAATTTTTCTTTGTAAGGCGTATGAATCACCGCAATTGGGTGAAGAGTCAGTGTTAAATCATTCATAAAAAGGCAATTTCCGTGTAGAATACGCCCTTTATTGTAATCAAAAGTGCGGTCAAAAAAAATGACAAATCATAAATTGAAAATGTGGTGGGAAACCGCTCGCCCAAAAACCTTGCCTTTGGCATTAGCTTCTATTTTTACTGGTTCAGCATTGGCATATTGGGCGGATAAAGAAAGTTTTAATCTCACCGTGATGTTACTTTGCTTGCTTACCACCATTTTATTGCAAGTACTTTCTAACTTTGCTAACGATTACGGCGATCATCAAAAAGGGTCAGATACCGAAGAACGTATTGGGCCTTTACGTGGTATTCAGCAAGGTGCAATTTCTGCGAATGAGCTTAAATGGGGATTAATTTTAATGGCGGTAGGGGCATTTTTCTCAGGTGCATTCTTAATTGGTATCGCATATCAAAGTCTGACTGATTTATTGGTCTTTGCTGGTTTGGGTATTCTTGCCATTATTGCTGCCATTACTTATACCGTAGGCGCTAAACCTTATGGTTATTTAGGTTTAGGCGATTTGTCTGTTTTGCTCTTTTTTGGACTATTAGGTGTGGGTGGAACTTATTATCTCCAAACTCACAGCATTGATAGCTTAATTATTTTACCTGCGTTAGGCTCAGGTTTATTAGCAACAGCCGTTTTAAATATCAATAATTTACGTGATATTGAGCAAGATGCGAAAGTAGGGAAAAATACTCTGGTTGTGCGTATTGGCCCGAAGAAAGGACGTATTTATCATTGTATTTTATTAAGCGTTGCCGCTTTATGTTATGTGCTATTTGCTGCATCAACAGCATTTAGCCCTTGGCATTTCTTATTTTTATTGGCATTTCCATTGTTATTAAAACACGCATTATTTGTTTATCGCAGCAAAGAGCCCGCAGTGTTGCGTCCGATGTTGGCTCAGATGTCTATGATTTCTTTATTTATCAATATCTTGTTTAGTTTAGGCTTGCTTATCGGCTAAATCGGCTTATACTAGAGAAAAAATTTTAACGACAAGGGGTACATTATGTATATCGATACTTCAGAACTTTGTGATATTTATGCTGATCAAGTGGATGTAGTTGAGCCAATTTTTTCTAGCTTTGGTGGCGTCAGCAATTTCTACGGCAAAGTGACGACAGTAAAATGTTTTGAAAATAATGGATTAATTGCCGAGATCCTTGAAGAAAATGGTGAAGGCAGAGTGCTTGTCGTAGATGGTGGTGGTGCAGTTCGCCGTGCTTTAATTGATGCTGAGCTTGCACAACTTGCCGCAGATAATGACTGGGCGGGCATCATTGTTTATGGTGCAGTGCGTCAAATTCAACAACTTGAAAATATTGATATTGGTATTCATGCGCTTGCCCCAATTCCAGTTGGTGCAGATGAAAATAATCATGGTGAAAGTGATCTTCCTGTGAATTTTGGTGGTGTAACATTCTTCCCTGAAGATTATATTTATGCCGATTTAACAGGTATCATTCTTTCACAGGAAGCATTAGATTTAGAAGACGTCGAAGAAGAATAATTTTGAAATTATTGACCTTTTTAAAGTGCGGTTAGAAATAACCGCACTTTTTTTGTTAAAATTTTTTTGAACAAGATCACATTTTAGACATTTGTTGGTTGAAAGTTTGTAACATTCATTTAACATCGCAAATAGTTCATTTGTAATCAGTTTGGAGGGACTCATGAACGAAACAAACACAACTAAAAATTATAAAAGTGGGATTATCTTTCTGCTGGCGATAGCCTGTTTTTTTATCTTATTAAAATCTTTACCTTTCGCACCTAAGGAAAATGCTGGTTTAGCATTATTAGCCTTTGTGGCGATTCTTTGGTTAACTGAGGCATTGCATGTCACAGTAACCGCTCTGTTGGTGCCATTACTTGCGATTGCACTTGATTTGGTGACAACTAAGCAAGCTTTAGTCGCGTTTGCCGATCCTACCATTTTCTTATTCTTTGGTGGCTTTGCTTTAGCGACAGCATTGCATATGCAAAAGCTTGATAAAATGATTGCTAATAAAATCATGGCGATGGCCCGTGGTAATTTATTTGTAGCTATTATGTATCTTTTCTCCATTACCGCTTTCCTTTCTATGTGGATGAGTAATACAGCAACAGCAGCCATGATGTTGCCTCTAGCGATGGGGATCTTAAGCAAACTTGATAAAGAAAAAGAACATAATACTTATGTCTTCGTATTATTAGGGATTGCATATAGTGCGAGTATTGGTGGTATGGGTACATTAGTGGGTAGCCCACCAAATGCTATCGTTGCAAGTAACTTACATTTAACCTTCTCTGATTGGTTATGGTATGGCTTACCAATTATGCTCATTTTGATGCCGTTGATGATTGGTACACTTTTCATTGTCTTTAAACCAAAACTTAATTTACATTTTGAACAAAACTTTGAACGTATTGAAATGAATGGCCAACGCGTTTTAACGCTTGTGATTTTTGCTTTGATTGCACTTTGCTGGGTATTCAGTAGCTATATCAATCCAATCATTTCAGGTGTATTTGGTCTTGCTAAAAATATCGGTAGTTTTGATAGCGTCGTCGCATTACTTGCGGCTGTCATTATTTGTTCAACCGGTGTAGCAAATTGGAAACAAATCCAAGAAAGCACTGACTGGGGCGTATTGATGCTTTTCGGGGGCGGTTTAACCTTGAGTGCGGTGTTAAAAGATTCGGGCGCAAGTAAAGTGTTAGCTGACGGTATTGTATTCTTAGTTCAAGGACAACATTACTACCTCATCGGTTTATTGGTCGCAACCTTCATTATTTTCTTAACTGAATTTACTTCCAATACGGCAAGTGCGGCGTTATTAGTACCAATCTTTATTTCTATCGCACAATCTCTCGGTATGCCGGAAATTGGTCTTGCGTTAATTATCGGTTTAGGTGCATCTTGTGCCTTCATGTTACCAGTGGCGACACCGCCAAATGCAATCGTATTTGGTACAGGTGAGGTTCGCCAAAGCGATATGGTTAAAGCTGGATTTATCTTAAATATTGTGTGTATACTCGTTATCGCGACAATAGGATATTATTTCTGGTTGAATTAATCATATAAAGAAAAGGGCGTGTTGGATATTCAACACGCCCTTTTATTATTTCAGTAAAGATTATTCATCTTTATTTGATTTATCCTCTTCTTCTACTTCAATCTCAACTTCATCTGCTTTATCTGCTGCGCCGTTGATTGTTAAGCAAATCTCGCTAGAAATTAAATGCTCTAAGATTGTTGCTAGTTCGTGTAATTTTTCTTTGTCATCATCGAAATAACCTTCTTCTTTTAAGTTAGCAATGAAGGCTGAGAATACCGCTTTATCAAAGAACTCTGGTGCGTTAATACCGTGTAATACAGAAAGACGCTGTGCCACTAATTGGCTTTCTTTTTCTAATAAGCCACGAGCAATTCCAGGATCTCTACGTAAAATACTCACAGTGATGTAGTAACGTTGTAAGATTTCACGCATACCGGCAGACCAAAGTTGTAAAATACGAACTTTAGCGCGGTGGATAGATAATAAATTATCATTGGCTTGGATAACATCCTGACGCGCAAATTCATCAATAATGGCTTTAATTTGTGTATTTAATTCTTCTTCATTGAAATGAAGGAAGAGTTCGCCTTTTAAGAATGGATAAATTTTACGTACTGCATCCAATAATAAATCTTTTTGGATTGCTTCATAATGTAAAACGACACTCGCAACAAGTGAAGGCAACACAAATAAGTGTTGAATATTATTGCGGTAATACGTCATGAGAACGGCAGAATTACGTTCTAAACGAATGATTTCCCCGAAGTTATCTTTTTCAACTAATACACCCACACGATCTAAGCTTAATACGTGGTCAAGCATCGCTTTTGGTGTATCAGTTGGGAGTACCACATCAGTAGAATACGGTACATTCTTTAACATTTCTTGATAACTAGATAGTTGTTCTAGTAGTTGCTCATGAGAAAGTGCACGCTGACGAGAAGAGAGTAGAGCGGTCCCCACTAAATTCATCGCATTGACGGCCGCAGCTTTATTAATATTTACCATTACTTGATTAGAAACAGCCCCAACCGCATGGTTAAACCAGTGTGGTTTATCTTCATGATGTTGCTCTTTCCATTCTGGATAATGGTGATTGAGGTAATTGGAAAGTGTGATTGGCTCACCGAAATTCACAAAGCCTTGACCTAAATTACGTAATTTTTTAATCACACGTAAAACTAAGACGTTTCTGGTTTTGCTGAAGTGCTTGTAGCGTCATCGACATCATACCGGTTTTCGGTGCAAGCAAGCGACCTGTACGAGAACGACCACCTTCAATGAAGTATTCGACGGAATAACCGCGGTGGAATAATTCCCCTAAATACTCACGGAAGATTGCAGAGTAAAGGCGGTTACCTTTAAACGTACGGCGAATAAAGAATGCCCCCCAGCTACGGAATAAAGG
>CAKVVS010000119.1:0-4872 GCA_934834395.1 Parahaemophilus parainfluenzae
GATGAACACCGATTAGATATGCATTTGTAATAAAATCTAATGACATAAAACATTTGTGTTAATAATTAAGAAGACCATCTGAATGTTAAATTTCAGATGGCCTTTTTTATTTTTAAGAGCGGTCAGATTTTCAAACGTTTTTGCAAATATATTACCCCACTAAAACCGACATCATACTGAGCGATCCTGTAATCAGCTTATTATTGAAAAACGTAATCTCGTCTTGCGGTTCGCATAACGCCATAATGTAAAGCAACGGCAAATAATGATCTGGTGTTGGTACTGAAAGGTCGGCTTTTTCACCTAACTGCTCATAATGCACCAAAGTTTTATCATCTTGTGTCGCAATCGCTTGATTGATTGTTTCACGGAAAGCAAACGCCCAGTCATAACCTGCACCGATTTGGTCGATATGTTCCCAGCTTATCACTCTTAGATTATGCACAATGTTGCCGCTCCCAATAATCAACACACCTTGTTCTCGCAAGGCAGATAATTTTTTTGCCAAATTGAAATGCCATTCAGCCGATTGCAAACGGTTAAGACTAAGTTGTACCACGGGAATATCGGCATTAGGATAGAGAAATTTCAATACCGCCCAAGCACCATGATCAAAGCCTCGTGTTGGGTTCAGCTCGACATTTTCCGGCTGTAATAATGACCGCACTTGCTCCGCCAACTCAGGCGAACCGGGTGCAGGATATTGCACTTGGCTGAGCTCTTCAGGAAAACCGTAGAAATCGTAAATCATTTCAGGATGTTCACCTGATGTTACCTGCAAACGGCTACTGTACCAATGCGCTGAAATCATCAAAATGGCTTTTGGTTTAGTAAACTTTTGTGTAATTAGGCTGAAATTCTGATTGAACGGGTTTTCTTTATCTAACGCATTCATCGGGCTACCATGCCCAACAAATAATACAGGCATTTTTTTCATTATTTTCTCCTCAATATTTGATGGAGCAGATTGTACGGTTAAATCTTTGTGTGAAAAATACTACTTTATGAACAACATCTTTTACTAATCGGAAATAATGAATGGTAAGGTTTAGAGATATGGGCGTATTAAATAGGGGAAATATGACAAAGTGCGGTTAAATTTCACGAAAATTTTACTTAATTTTTACTTCATTTACAGTTTATTATCTTTATATTTAGGCGTATGATGACTATTAGTTTTACATAACCCCTAAATTTATTAGGTAAATATATTATTTCTATTTAATGGAGATTGAATGATGAAAAAATTACTAGCAGCAGCAATTTCAGCGGTTGCCATTACCACCTCTTTTGTTGCTCATGCAGATGTTACCCCGCAAGCCAAGCAAAGTATGGTACAACCGGAAAAAGCAAAAGGTGTTTGGATTGATGTACGTTCAGCCGAGGAATTTAACGCAGGTCATTTACAAGATGCGGTGAATATTCCACACGATAAAATCATTGAAGGTGTTAAAGCGATTGGCTCAGATAAAGATGCACCGATCAACCTTTATTGTCGTAGTGGCCGCCGTGCCGAAGCCGCGCTCACTGAGTTGAAAAATGCAGGCTATACCAATGTAACCAATCATGGTGGTTATGAAGATTTGGTTAAGAAAGGTTTGAAATAAATATCACATCATTTAAAGAAAAATCCCCTAGATTTAGTATTTAGGGGATTTTTTTACTCCAAAGCACGGTCAAATTTTGAGGTATTTTTGCAGATCATCTTAAAAATTCGACCGCTTGTATTGTACTCATTACATTAATTCTTATCTATTCGCTTAATCAATAAAAAGACGGCCAGTACTAATGCAATCGCACCGCAAATCAAGCTTGGTATTGGGATGCCATTACGCTGAGGGAGATTTTTGTTCAACGATAAAATAGACGCTGCAATAATGAGTGCGGCAATAATCAACATAATGCCCACTCGTTCGACAGTCTTACGAAAACGCTCTAATCCGTGAATTTCATGTTCAAGACGAATTTCCTTATTGCTGATTTTTTGTAAGAAAATTTTGACTTCTTCTGGAAGCGAAAGCCAGTTGTTGTAGCTGTCAGCAATTTTTTCGAAACTTTCACTAATCACGCGTTTAGGTGAAAATCGTTTCTTGAGCATTTGTGTAACATAAGGTTTAAGTACGGCTGCAATATCTAATTCAGGATAGAGATAACGTCCGATCCCCTCAATCTGGGCAAAACCTTTTGCTAGCAAATAAACGCCCTCAGGCATAATAATGCTATTTTCGCTCATAATTTTGGTAAAACGATTCATCAATTCACCGATATCTAACCCTGCCAAATTGCTTTCAGTGAGGAGCATGAAAATCTCAGAAAGATCATTTTCTAGTGCTTTTTCATTCGGCACATTATAACTGACAGCAAGCTGCTTAATGGTCTCGATGATTTTTCGCACATTTTTTTGAGAGGAATAGTACAAACAATTTCCGAGTAATTCGCGTTCTTTAGGGCTGAGTTTGCCCATTGCCCCCAAGTCAATAAAAGCAATCCGCCCGTCAGGCGTTAATAGAATATTGCCAGGGTGGGGATCAGCATGAAAGAAACCAAACTCAAATACTTGTTTCATATAGAGATCTAATCCAAGTAAAGCAACATCTTTAGCCAGTAAACCTTGTTGTTCAATCTGTGCTTTATTGGTCACTTTTGAGCCATACACAAAATCCATACAAAGAATGTTATTGTTTGATAAATTCGAATAGGTTTGTGGGACTAAAATACGTGAATCTTGCTTAAAATTATTAGCAAAACGTTCAATGCTACGACGTTCACTTTCAAGGGAGAGTTCTGTTGTAATGGATTCTTTGAAGGTATTTAATAACGCTTTAGGTTGAAGGTTAGAAATAATGTCGTTGCGTTGTTCTAGAAAATTCACGAGATCTTGTAAGATAAGTAAATCTGCCTTAATGACTTGATCAATGCCTTCTCGCTTGATTTTTACCGCAACATCTTGTCCGTTTTTCAAGCGCCCTTTGAATACTTGACCGATAGAAGCTGATGCCATAGGCTCTGAAGCAAGCGTTTCGAAATGTTCATGAATATCTATGCCTAATTCACGCTGAAATTTCTCTGCAATATTAATGGGCTGAACTTCTACTTTATCTTGCAATTTTTGTAGTTCAGTAATCATTTCAACTGGTAGCAAATCTCGGCGATCACTTAACATCTGCCCTAATTTAACGTAAGTTGTGCCCAGCTCTTCCATCGCTCGACGGATACGTTCATATACAGACACGCTTCCACTTGATTCATTGGCTAACTTATTTGAAAGGGATTCCGGTAACCACTTCTCTAAATTACTGCGTTCAAAAAACTCATCTAAACCATAACGTAATAAGATTTCTGCAACCTGCTTGGTACGTTGAAATTTGTTAAAAATAGCCATTGTAACTTTCCTCTTTGTGCATGCTATTTGGCGAGTATTTAAAATAAGGTTGATTTGCGACTAAATTGAGACAGGTCTTTTACATCTCTAACTGAAGATTTTCGAAAATTGCTGATGATTTCAGTTTATCCATTCTTCAATTGGATCTCTACAATTATTTCCAAGGCAAGCCACATTAGATTTTTTTAATTTAATACTAATAATAAAAATCTCAATGCGCTAAGTTTTGAAGGCTTTTGATTTAAAAGAGCGGTCAAATTTTGAGGTGTTTTTGCAAATGCTCTTCAAAACTTGGCCGCTTGTATTTTTACTTTAATTTAACTGTAGTAGTCATTGTTTAAAGTCGTGTTTTCAATGTTGGCAATATTGCATCCCAAGCGGTTAAAGCTTCTTTCTCACTGAGTGGCGAACCCTTGGTATTTTTCTTATTGGCACCGAAAGTCATCTTAAATCTCACACTGCCATCCTCTTTTTCCCAAATAAATAGATATCGATTTCCCTGCCATTTCACCAATTTTTCATTACCCGCCATACCATTAATATCGCGCTTTCCTTTGCGGATGGTGCTGTATTTCGCCCATGAGAAGAGTTTATCTAAAGCACTATCTTTAGCGAAAAGATCTCGTTCTAATAGCGGTTTATCACCTTCTTCCAAAGATCCACCCGTCGTTAGCTCGGCATAAACGTCTTTATAGTCTTTGATTTTGATGCCCGCACTCCCAAAAAACGGCTCGGTTCCCTTATCGGCAATAAATCCTTCTGTTAAACAGACACCTTGTTGCTGTGGCATTTCAGTATCTTTACGATCTCTCAGCTTGTCGAAAAAATCATTCCGTATACGACTAATAGCTTCATCTGCTTTACTTTTTTCCAGTTGCTTAAGGTTTGGGGGAGCTTTGCCGTTGACAGGCATAATGCTTGAAAGAGTTTGAATGGAATAGGCATCATTCTTACCTAACTTGAAATAGAAATTGACATAATAGATCATGCCTTTTAGATGCTTTGACACCGCGTGTTCCCATGAACCAGGAGCCTGTGTGACCATCGCTATCGCTTTATTAGGAATAACCGTGCGGTACTCTATAAAACTCTCGTTTCCATTATATCCTTTTTCTTTAACCTCTAATGCGGATTCTACTTTCAGATTCCAATAATCTGGTCGCACTCTTATCTGCCAACCATTGTATTTAAGCCAACCAGTCCCACTTATACGGTTAGATGGTAAGTTAATTTGGTAGCGCCCACTACAAAATGGCTGTTCAGTCCAATACGTTGCCGCATTTTGAGCATAATTGCTTGCTGTATTTTCTACTGTTGAGTGGGTTTGGGCGTGTTGACTGCAAGAAGACAACATAATACTAGTCAAAACAGTGCTATAAAACATCAGTCTAGAAATTTTCATCTTTGGCATGTGATCTCTTCCTTAGTGTAAATTTGAAGATGTTAAATAACATGGAAATTCTGCTAATACTTTTCTTTCCATATTGATC
>CAKVVS010000120.1:0-4869 GCA_934834395.1 Parahaemophilus parainfluenzae
AAATAATTCAGTAGACGTAAGAAAGTTGCTATTTTGCTTCCCCTTGCTATACTTTCTTCACTTAGTGGTTTTTGATTGCTAAACCCCGTCCTGCGGGGTTTTGTTTTATCAAGTGCGGTCATTTTTCTAAAGGTTTTTACAATGAATAATCCCCTTCCTCTTCTTGGCATCACGGGTTACAGCGGTAGTGGCAAAACCACATTACTGGAAAAATTGCTTCCTCAATTAATTAAAAAAGGTTTACGTGTTTCAGTCATTAAACATAGCCATCACAACGCCCATGTGGATAAAGAGGGCAAAGACAGCTGGCGAATGAAAGAGGCGGGGTCTGCGCAAGTTATTATGGCTTGTGATAGTCGTTGGGCATTAATGACAGAAACCCCTCAAGCGCCGGTTTCATTAGCCTATTTAAGCCAACAATTTGATCGTCATTTAACGGATTTAGTTTTGGTGGAAGGATTTAAACAAGAACCTATTCCAAAGATTCTGTTGCATCGACAAGAGATGACAAAACCTTTGCTGGAATTAGATGAAAACGTGTTGGCTTTAGCAACAGATTATTCGCTTGAAACTGACCGCACTTTATTAGATATTAATCACATTGAACAGATCGCTGAGTTTATTTATCAATGGTGGAAAAAGACGCAGTAATAGAAAGTCAGCACTATAAAGGACTGGCTTGGGTGGCCTCCATGGCTTTGTTTATGCAAAGCTTGGATGCGACTATTTTAAATACTGCCTTACCAACCATTGCTACAGATCTGCAAACGCCCGTCTTTGAAATGCAAATGGCGATTATCGCCTATTCTCTTGCCGTTGCCTTATTTATTCCTTTAACTGCTTGGGCGGCAGCTAAATTCGGTACACTCACTGTTTTCCGCTCTGCTGTTTTTACCTTTGTATTCGGTTCGGTAGCTTGTGCGATGTCAACCTCTCTCGAGACCCTTGTGCTTGCACGGATTCTCCAAGGTATTGGCGGGGCATTTATGATGCCTGTCGCTCGCCTTGCGATTATTCAAAAGGTACCGAAAAATCAATTAATTAATGCCTGGAATTTAATGGCGACAGCAGGACTCATCGGCCCGATTCTTGGCCCGATTTTAGGTGGTTGGCTTGTGGTACATACGTCATGGCATTGGATTTTCTTAATCAATATTCCGATTGGCATGTTAGGCTTTTGGGCGGCGGCTAAAGTGATGGGAAATCATAAGGGTAATGCGAATAAGTTAGACTGGACAGGCTTTTTACTCTTTGCATTTGGTTTAGTCGGTTTAACGCTAGGGCTTGATTTACTAGGCGAAAGTCACCGTGACAATATGACTACATATAGTGCATTGTCGATTGGTATTGCATTATTAGTGGCCTATTATTTTTATGCAAAAGGTAATGAACGTGCCATTTTACCGTTATCTCTTTTCAATACGAGAACATTCCGATTAGGCATTGCAGCCAATATTTTTATTCGTCTTTCTGGCTCGGCAGTGCCGTTCTTATTGCCATTAATGTTCCAACTTTCCTTTGGTTATTCTGCAGAAATGTCAGGTTGGTTGCTTGCACCTATTGCGCTAATGTCTGTCGTATTTAAACGTTTTATTGGGCATATCTTAAATATCTTAGGTTATAAAACCACGTTAATTTTATCGTCACTTTTAATGGCAGGTTCAACGGTTTCCATGTCATGGCTTGATACCTCATCATCAACGACATGGATTATATGTAATCTGATGTGGTATGGTGCCTGTATGTCGATGATTTTTACCTCAATTAACACACTTACTGTTGGCGATCTATCACAGGCTCAAAGCGGTGTAGGCTCAACGGTGCTGAGTATTGTGCAACAAGTGGGTATTGGATTTGGTATCGCTGTGGCATCTATTATTTTGACGTTATACCGTCAATTTATTGGTAATGAAGGTGAAGCGTTACAACATGCTTTCAGTTATACGTTTCTGACCACTTCTGTTTTTGCTATTGCATTAGTTTGGATATTGAGTTATTTACGTAAAACAGACGGGGATCATTTACGGAAAAAACGCTGATATTGAATGCCTTAGTCTAATTTGTTATAAGAAAGATCTTTTTCTTATTTCGTAAAAGTTTGATTTGCTTATATCTTAGGTAAAATTTTATATTCATGTTTGGGTGTTTTGCCCGATTAAAGAAGGAAAACTTATGAAATTAAAAGCGACCTTAACTCTTATTGCAGCTAGTTTGTTTTTAGCAGCTTGTGATCAATCTGGTTCTGCGACAAAAGAAAATGCAAAAGCAGAAACAGCAAAACCTTCAGGTAATAATACATTTGTGTACTGTACAGCGAAGGCACCACTTGGCTTTAGCCCAGCATTAGTAATGGAAGGTACATCTTACAACGCAAGTTCACAACAAGTGTATAACCGTTTGGTTGAATTCAAAAAAGGCTCTACTGATCTTGAGCCAGCCTTGGCTGAAAGCTGGGAGATCAGTGACGATGGTTTAACTTACACATTCCATTTGCGTAAAGGGGTGAAATTCCATACCACAAAAGAATTTACGCCAACACGTGATTTTAATGCGGATGATGTGCTCTTTTCTTTCCAACGTCAGTTAGATCCTAACCACCCTTATCACAATGTATCGAAAGGGACTTATCCGTATTTCAAAGCGATGAAATTCCCAGATTTATTAAAATCAGTTGAGAAAGTGGATGACAACACCGTTCGTATCACCTTGAATAAAAAAGATGCGACTTTCTTAGCAAGCTTGGGTATGGACTTTATCTCTATTTACTCAGCTGAATATGCAGATGCGATGTTGAAAGCTGGTAAACCAGAAACGATCGATAACAAACCGGTAGGTACAGGTCCGTTTATTTTTGTGGATTACAAAACTGACCAAGCGGCACAATATGTAGCAAATGAAACCTATTGGAAAGGTCGTACACCGCTTGATCGTTTAGTGATCAGTATCGTACCAGATGCGACTACGCGTTATGCGAAGTTACAAGCGGGTTCTTGTGATTTAATTTTATTCCCGAATGTGGCGGATTTAGCCAAAATGAAAACTGATCCAAAAGTACAGCTTTTGGAACAAAAAGGTTTGAACGTGGCATATATCGCATTCAATACGGAAAAAGCACCGTTTGATAACGTGAAAGTGCGCCAAGCATTAAACTATGCCGTAGATAAAAAAGCGATTATTGAAGCGGTTTATCAAGGTGCAGGCACTGCAGCGAAAAATCCATTGCCACCAACAATTTGGAGTTATAACGACGAAATCCAAGATTATCCGTATGATCCAGAGAAAGCGAAACAGCTTTTAGCGGAAGCAGGTTATCCAAACGGTTTTGAAACGGACTTCTGGATTCAACCAGTGGTACGTGCGTCTAACCCAAATCCAAAACGTATGGCTGAACTTGTGATGGCTGACTGGGCAAAAGTGGGTGTAAAAGCAAATCCAGTCACGTTTGAATGGGCTGATTATCAAAAACGTGCTAAAGCAGGCGAATTAACGGCAGGTATCTTCGGTTGGTCAGGTGATAACGGTGATCCGGATAACTTCCTTTCTCCGTTACTTGCAAGTGCGAATGCGGGCAACTCAAACTTTGCTCGTTTCAAAAATGCTGAATTTGATGCCTTATTAGATAAAGCGATTGGCTTAACCAATAAAGATGAGCGTGCTGCACTTTATAAACAAGCACAAGTGATTTTCCATGAGCAAGCGCCATGGATTCCGGTTGCACATTCTGTTGGTTTCGCACCACTTAGCCCTCGCGTAAAAGGCTATGTACAAAGCCCATTTGGCTATGATGCGTTTTATGGCGTGAGTGTTGATGGTAAATAATTAACGGACTATACTAGCCCTTGCAACTGCAAGGGCTTTTTGTTTTCAAGCAAAAGGAGAAAGAAAATGGACTTACATGATATTCGTGAGGATTATTGCAAACAGGCGCTTTCTCAGCATGATTGCGATCCCAATCCGATAAAACAATTTGAAAAATGGCTCAATGAAGCAATTACAGCCAAGGTAAATGAGCCGACAGGTGTTAATGTCGCGACAGTCAATGAAGATGGTCGACCAACAAGCCGTATGGTGCTGTTAAAAGAAGTGAACGAACAAGGTTTTGTCTTTTTCACAAATTATCACAGCCGAAAAGGTCGAGCCATAGAACATAATCCTTTCGTCGCCCTGACATTCTTTTGGCCTGAATTAGAACGCTCTGTGCGTATTGAGGGCAAAGCTGAAAAAATCTCGCCTGAACAATCAGATGAATATTTTGCGACTCGCCCTTACACCAGCCGAATTGGCGCTTGGGCCAGTGAGCAAAGTGCGGTCATTTCTAGTCACAAATCTTTATTAGCGAAAGCGGCATTGATTGCAGCAAAACACCCATTAAATGTCCCACGCCCACCGCATTGGGGAGGTTATCTTGTGATTCCTGATCGCATTGAATTCTGGCAAGGTCGCCCAAGTCGTTTACATGACCGAATTTGTTATTTATACAATGAGGGGAAATGGGAAAGAGAGCGGTTATCGCCATAAACTCTTTAAAAACATTATAAAAAACAACCGCACTTTTTGGGAAGTGCGGTTAGGAATACAGTATTTTATAGTATATTTTAGATTTCTTGTTCCAGTTTCTCAGAGGCTCGTTTTCTAAAGGCATCAAGAGTGGATCTCACGCTTTCTTCGTCATACATTTCAGATAAATCTAAAGATTCTCCATAGATTTGGTATTCAATTTCACCTGATTTATCTTGAAAGGGTGTAACTTTTCCAAACTCTGGATATTCTGACATCTCCCACACATCATGATACCAATTATTTTTTATTTTATATTTTAGACACTTATAAATGTATATACGAATTTCACTTCTACTATCACATATAGGC
>CAKVVS010000121.1:0-4869 GCA_934834395.1 Parahaemophilus parainfluenzae
CCACGATACATCCCACCAATTTGCGGCACAGTCACGTGTGATTCATCAATAATCAAAATCGCATCAGACGGCATATAATCAAACAATGTCGGAGGCGGTTCCCCCTCATTTCTGCCTGAAAGATAGCGTGAATAGTTTTCGATGCCTGAGCAATAGCCAAGCTCGTTCATCATCTCAATGTCAAATTGTGTACGCTGAGTAATGCGCTGCTCTTCCAACAATTTATGCTCTTTGATGAAATATTCACGGCGTTGCACAAGCTCCGCTTTGATTTTTTCAATAGCATCTAAAATACGCTCTCTTGGCGTCACATAGTGGGTTTTCGGATACACCGTAAAACGCGGAACCGCGCCAAAACTTGTGCCCGTTAAAGGATCAAATAAACTTAAGCGTTCAATTTCATCATCAAATAATTCAATTCGTACCGCACGATCGTCAGATTCCGCAGGGAAAATATCAATCACTTCGCCGCGCACACGAAATGTACCACGCTGAAAGGCTTGATCGTTTCTTGTATATTGCAATTCCGCTAACTTCGCTAAAATCTGACGTTGATCGATAATTGCCCCTTGTTGTAAATGCAACATCATTTGCAAATAGCTATCCGGATCACCCAAACCATAAATCGCCGAAACAGATGCGACTACGATAGTATCTCGACGCTCTAAGAACGACTTGGTAGCTGAAAGACGCATCTGTTCAATTTGATCATTAATAGAAGCATCTTTCTCGATAAAGGTATCACTACTCGGTACATAAGCTTCCGGTTGATAATAATCATAGTATGAGACGAAATACTCCACCGCGTTTTCTGGAAAGAATGCTTTCATTTCCGCATAAAGCTGAGCGGCAAGCGTTTTATTTGGGGCAAGCAACATTGCTGGGCGGTTTAACGTCGCAATAACATTTGCAATGGTAAAGGTTTTACCCGATCCCGTTACCCCGAGAAGGGTTTGATGCGCCAAACCATCCTCTAAATTTTCGACTAATTTTTCAATTGCTTGGGGTTGATCACCGGAAGGTTTAAAATCGGAATGAAGGATAAAAGGCTTAGTATTAATTTTCTCTGCCATAAGTGCGGTCAATTTTTTTACTGTTTTGGAAGTGTGGCTATTTTAACACATTTATTACTCCAAATTGAGCGATAAAAATCCAAGTTTTACACACACTTAGGCGTGTCAAGTCTTAAACACTTCAAAATTGAAAAATATTTTATTTTTTTTGCTGGACTTTATATAACATATTGATATTTAAATAAATATTAACGAATGGCTAATAGATGAACAATTTGAGACAAAGCCAGTCTGCACCAGTGGTTGACCATTTTAAACAAAAACAATCCACAAAGTTATCCACAGGCTTTGTGGATAGAAAAAAGTGCAAAATTTTTTATGATTTTTTTCATTTTTGGTATTGACAAGAAGTGGTCCGATCATTAAAATGCGCGCCTATTCTTTGTGATACCAAATTTATTCCTCCTTAGTTCAGTCGGTAGAACGGTGGACTGTTAATCCATATGTCGCAGGTTCGAGTCCCGCAGGAGGAGCCAAATTTCTCTTTTGGTTTAGCTTTCGTTTGTCTCCTTTTACGAATCCTAAATTTGTAGCCAAAAGAATTTAAGCCCATCGTGTTGATGGGCTTTATTTTTATCTAATCTATACTGATTTAATGAATTATCTGGCTAATTTAATGAATTATCTGGCTAATTTAATGATGATCTGTCATCCATTAAATTATCACATTCCCAGCCAATATAGTCGCCAGAAAACTCCATAGCTAATTTTTCAAAGCGCTCTACCCACTCGAAGATCTCATTACTGTCTAATGAAAGCTCTTGCTCCAATTTCACCATAAAGTAAGGCTCTTCATCTTCTTCTGTTTGAATGGCTTGGCTAGAATATTTCAAGGTATTAAAAGAGACTTGTCCGAGCGTTAATTCATCCATAAAGGGAAACATTTTCTCTTCTTCATCAAAATGGAAAGTATGCTCAATTAAATAAGTGTCGCTTAAATTACGCCCTTTGCTATTCAGCATACTCAAAATCTCTTCTGTCGCATTTAATTTCATTTCTAATGGTGAAGCCAACAAGAAATCGAAATAGGTATCCCAATTTGGATCATTCTGTACATTGATTTCTGAGACAAAATCGAGTTGTTGAAGGGTTTCTTTAAGCAAAGCATCATGTTCACAATAGAAATGCATTTTTGCCTGATGGTTACAAATAAAGTGCCCAGCAAAAAAAACATTTGGAAGTGCGGTCAATTGTGCAAGGATTTTAAAAAGACGATTAATCAATTTTTCATATTCTTCTTCATTCGGCAAACCGTCCTCATCTCCCTGGTAAGGCACGGTAAATTGCACAACTTTACTAAGATGTTTACCATGATAAACATCTAAATCTTCAATATTTGCGGTAAACACGGCAGGCATACCATTCACTTGCGAACGATAATTCTGCCAATTTGCCATATCCATGTTGCTTTCCTATTTAAACTCTGCCCAGATTGGTGCGTGATCTGACGGTTTTTCCATTGCACGAATATCTAATGCAATACCGACATCAACGCAACGCTCTGCTAATTGACGATTCACTAAAATATGATCGATACGTAATCCACGGTTATCATCAAAACCTTTTGAGCGATAATCAAACCACGAGAACTTGTCATTGACTGTTGGGTTTAATTTACGGAACGTATCTTCTAAACCATAATCGTATAAGCGTTGATACCATTCTCGCTCTTCGGGTAAGAATGAGCATTTGCCAGTACGCAACCAACGCTTGCGGTTTTCATCACCAATGCCAATATCTAAATCGCTTGGACTGATATTCATATCGCCCATAATTAACACTGGATTGGCTTTATCGTGATCTTGTTCTAAATAGCGTTGAAGATCCGCATAAAATTTTTCTTTTGCCGGAAACTTGGTTTCATGTGCACGACTTTCGCCCTGTGGGAAATAGCCATTAATTACCGTTAACAAACCAAATGGCGTTTCTAAATCCGCCATAATTATGCGTTTTTGCGCATCTTCATTATCAGTTGGAAAACCACGACGCACCGCTTTTGGTTCTTGTTTGGTTAACAGTGCTACACCGTAATGCCCTTTTTGCCCATGGTGAAAAATGTGATATCCCAGATTGTCGGTAATTGCATAAGGAAAATCTTCATCCGCGACTTTAATTTCTTGTAAACCAATCACATCCGGTTGGTATTTTTCAATAATTGCTTCGAGTTGATGAGGACGGGCACGTAAACCATTAATATTAAAAGAGATAAATTTCATTTTTATTCCTAATGTGAAAAATTGTGGCTATTATACAAAATAATTGAAATCTTAACCGCACTTTTCCTCTTATAACGGAAGAAGTTACGCCTATTAATGTAATTACTCTTCAGTTTTAATCAAATGAATTTTTCTCCTTCTTTCTCATTAAAATTTTTCCTAAAAACGCACTTTATAAATAAAACTAAGTTGCTTATACTGGCGGCGCTTTTATTACTTTACTCGGATCATTTTATGAATATTTATACTTACTTGTGTTTTCTCACCACAATAGCCATTCTTATCAGTTTTATCACACGCAAACTGAATGATAATATCCAATATACGATCGCTATCACAGCCACTTCCATGGCTGGATCGCTTTTTCTAGTTTTGTTGGGTTATTTCAACTGGTTTAATTTAGATGATATTGCAACACGTGTTATTGAACGTATTGATTTTAAAGATTTCTTACTAAATGGAATTTTAGGTTTTTTGCTCTTTGCTGGAGCTTTAGGCATTAAACTTCCTGTATTAAATAATCAAAAATGGGAAATTACCACTTTCGCCCTGTTCTCAACGCTTGCCTCTACTTTCTTTATTGGTTTTCTACTTTATGGTATTGCCTTACTTTTCGGCTGGCATATTGATTTAATTTACTGCATCTTATTTGGTGCACTGATATCGCCGGATGACCCTATTGCCGTACTTGCCATTATCAAAAACTTAAAAGCCCCAAAACGCTTATCCATGCAGGTGGAAGGCGAATCACTTTTTAATGATGGGATTGGCTTAGTAATTTTCACCACGGTTTTTGCCGTCGCATTTGGCGGTCATGAACCGACAGCAAGCGGTATTCTCCATTTATTTTTTAAAGAAGCTTTAGGTGGAATTGTATTTGGATTGGTTTTAGGCCTATTCGCCCATTATTTGATTTCAGCTACAGATGATGGTTCGCTAGAAATTCTCTTAACCTTAATTGTACCAACCGCGGGCTTTATGCTTGCTAATCTCTTGCACGTCTCAGGTGCATTAGCTATGGTTGTCGCAGGGATTTTAATCGGGAACTGGACAAGATACACTGGATTTTCTCGACAAAGCCAACGCTATTTAGATCACTTTTGGGAAATGATTGATCACTTCCTCAACTCCTTACTTTTCATATTGATAGGCTTAGCGATTTTATTGATTCATGTGTCTTGGCAAGGTTTAATCTTAATTTTCCTCGCTATTCCGGTTTGCTTAATCTGTCGCTATGCCAGTGTTTGGCTACCATTCCAAGTCATGAAACGCTACCGTAAATACAACCCTTACACAATGAAAGTACTCACTTGGGGTGCATTACGAGGTGGATTAGCGCTCGCTATGGCGCTTTCTATTCCAAGTGACCAATTTTATATTGAAGGATTAGAAATGGATGTTCGTGATCTTATCTTAGGTATGACATATGCGGTAGTGGCATTCTCAATTCTCGTACAAGGCATGACAATTGAGACCTTTATTCGTAAATCAAAAGAAGCTACTATGCGTGAACGTGGCTATACGGGTATCGGATTAGCGAAATAATCAATCACGTTTATTTCTTTGGCTCAGCATTTGCT
>CAKVVS010000122.1:0-4866 GCA_934834395.1 Parahaemophilus parainfluenzae
CCATAAAGCACCTCCCTTGTTAAGTTGATGTTGTGTGTTATGTTTATTCGGCTTATGCCGTTATTGTTATATGATTTTTCTCTAATTCTTCCACAATGCGTGCTGCAAATTGTAGAGAATGTTGATTATCGCCATGTAAACAGATACTTTCTGCTTTTACTGGCACAAGGCTTCCATCAATGGCTTTGACTTGACCTTCTGTTACCATTTGTAACACTTGTTGAATGGCTTCCTCATCAGACTCCACCATTGCATTCGGTTGCGAACGAGGTACCAAACTCCCATCAGGCATATAGTGGCGATCCGCAAACACTTCAGAAATGGTTTGTAAACCTTCTTCCTCAGCTACGCGTAACATTAAGCTACCTGCCAATCCCATTAATTTTAAATTAGAATCAAATTGACGAATTGTTTGTGCAATTAAACGTGCCAACTTTTCATCTTTCGCAGCTTGATTGTATAAAGCTCCGTGTGGCTTAACATAACTAATTTCCGTGCCTTCCCCATCACAAATCGCTTTTAAGGCACCAAGCTGATACCGTAAATGCGCAATTAATTCCTGTTCAGGTAAATCCATCTGAGTTCGCCCAAAATTTTCTCGATCAGGGAAGCCTGGATGAGCCCCTATACGCACCTGGTTTTCTTTCGCAAATCTGACCGCACTTTGCATTTCTTTTGCTCCACCAGCATGTAAACCGCAAGCAATATTGGCAGAAGAAAGTAATTTCAATAAGGCCTCATCAAAAGGAAAGCCTTCGGCAATATCGGCATTTAAATCAATTTTTTTCATCGACAATTCTCCTAATTTGATCGAGGTATATCTCATTTTTACGACGCAATTTTGCGGCTTGTTCTAAACTAACTGCCTCGAATTGAATGGTTGAGCCTAAACGTACCTGTGCCAACGCACCAAGATCCGCATCGATCACATTGGCAATTTTGGGATAACCGCCCGTAGTTTGTGCATCAGCCATTAAAATAATTGGTTGACCACTTGGTGGCACTTGTACGCTACCAAATTGAATAGCATGAGAGAGCATTTCCAGCGGTTGCTTTAATTCTAATTTTTGCCCTTGAAAACGATAACCCATGCGATCACTGTTGCTTTGCAACGTCCATTTACTTCGCCACCAATAATATTGGGATTTTCGTTTAAATGCCTGATATTCAGAGGACGGTAACGCATGAATAGTATGTTTAAGTGGAATAGGTGCAATCCCAATTTCACTACGCAAAATAGGATCATTTACCGTTTGCAGTTGATCGCCAACTTGTAAACAACGCCCTTCTACACCGCCTATTTGAGCACGAAGATCTGTACTACAAGAGTTCAATTCTTGGGGTAAGACAAAACCACCTTGAACACATAAATAGCCATACATCCCAATTTTGGCACGTACCATTTTCAGCACTTGGCCCGCTCTCGCCTGATAACGCCAATAGGCAAAAATCGGTTTATCATCTAAGGTCATCTCATAAAATGCTCCTGTGACACAAAAATTCATATCTTGCTGAAATTGTAATGTAAGGCCACCTAAAGGCACTTCGATTGCTGGAGATCCTTCTGCATTCCCGAGTAAAATATTGCCTACACGTAATGCTAGTTTATCCATTGCCCCACAATGACTAATGCCAAATCGACGTAAACCAAAACGGCCTAAATCCTGCATTGTGGCACGGGATTGCACATCAATAACATGAATCATAGTTCAATTCCCTCCACAACAAATTTCACTGTATCGCCAGCTTGTAATAAAGTGGGTTGCGCTTGATTTTTGTCAAAGAGTGCTTGCTTGGTATGACCGATTAATTGCCATCCACCTGGAGAGGAAAAGGGATAAATACCGGTTTGAGATCCACCAATACCCACAGAACCTGCAGGAACAACTGTTCTTGGCGTAGCACGACGAGGTGTATGTAAGCATTTGGGCAAACCACCTAAATAGGGAAAGCCAGGTTGGAAACCAATCATATACACGGTATAGATAGGATCACTGTGCATTTGAACGATCCGTTCCGGTGTGGTGTTATGTAATTTGGCGACCTCACATAAATCCTGACCTAATTCGCCGCCATAAATTACCGGAATTTCGATATGACGACCTTGAAAAGTGGATACTTTCAATTCTCCCCAACGTTGTTCCAAGCGCTGAATAAGCGGCTCAAAATCCACGTAAAAATCAGTGAAGACCGTGAGATTATTCATTCCCACGACAACTTCTACAATATCTTTCTCAGACTGTAGTTGGTTGGCAAACGCCCAGAGTTGGCGTTGTTGTTGAAGTGAAGCTGGTGGCGGTAAAGAGCAAACCACCGCCGACTCGCTGATCGGGGTTATATTCATAAGGTACCCTTTATTCTGATGTTGTGTTATTTGTTATTTTTTTGTTACACCTCTCTTTTAAAGGATATTTATAGGTTTTGTCAAGGTTTTGTATCAAAAATAAAATGTGACAAAGATCTCATTCTTCACATTTTGATCTCAATCAAAAGTGCCAAATAACATATAATAAAAGGGTCTATTATTTATTTAACAATTATAAAAAAGGAATAAACATGAAAACATTGAGTGAATTTATTGTTGAACGCCAAGCAGAGTACCCAAATGCAAAAGGGGAACTTAGTGGTATTTTGTCTTCTATTCGTTTATTAGCAAAAATCATTCATCGTGATATCAACAAAGCAGGTTTAACCAATATTCTTGGTCAGTCTGGTGTCGAAAACGTGCAAGGTGAAAGCCAAATGAAATTGGACTTATTCGCCCATAACACCATGAATGCAGCCCTTATGTCACGTGAAGAAGTGGCAGGTTTTGCTTCAGAGGAAGAAGAAAGTTTTATCGCTTTTGATACTGAACGCGCTCGTAATGCAAAATATATTATTTTGACCGACCCACTTGATGGTTCATCCAATATCGATGTGAACGTTTCTGTTGGTACGATCTTCTCTATTTACCGTCGCGTTTCACCGATTGGCTCACCTGTTACCTTAGAAGACTTTATGCAACCGGGTAATAAACAAGTCGCAGCGGGTTACATCGTGTATGGTTCTTCCACTATGTTGGTTTATACCACTGGTCATGGTGTAAATGGTTTCACTTATGATCCATCTATCGGTACATTCTGTCTTTCTCATGAAAATATGCAAATGCCAAAAGACGGTAAAATTTACTCCATCAACGAAGGACAATATCTTAAATTCCCACAAGGGGTAAAAAAATACATTAAATATTGCCAAGAGGAAGATAAAGCAACTAACCGACCTTATGCGTCACGTTATATTGGTTCATTAGTGGCAGACTTCCACCGTAACTTATTAAAAGGCGGTATTTACATTTACCCAAGTGCAACCAACTATCCAAATGGTAAGCTTCGTTTGCTTTATGAAGGCAATCCAATGGCATTCTTAGCAGAACAAGCGGGGGGTATTGCATCTGATGGTTACAATCGAATTTTAGATATTCAACCAAGTGAACTTCACCAACGTGTACCACTTTTCATCGGTTCCGCAGAAATGGTGAAAAAAGCCGAAGAAATGATGAGAGAATTTAAAGAAGATTAAATTCCTAAAGTGCGGTCAGTTTTGACCGCACTTTTTTAGTAAATAAAAAGGCGAACCTTATCTGTTCGCCTTTCTCATTTTTGTATTAATTAATCTCGTTTTCTCGCCAGTAGCCACCAAATAATCGCCATAAACAAGAGGCTTGGCATTAGTGCACCTAAAAAAGCTGGCGCATTAAATACCACACTCATTTGTCCAAAAATTTCATTGACGACATAGAACAAGAAACCAAAACAAATCCCCGTTACGATTCTCGCTCCTGCAGTGACACTACGTAATGAACCAAAGATGAAAGATAACGCAAGCATCATCATTACACCTACAGAAAGGGGCTGAAAAATCTTACGCCAATAGGTTAATTCAAAACGGCGAGAATCCTGTCCTGTTTGTTTTAAGAAAGCAATATATTCATACAAACCGGAAATAGATAATGACGTTGGACGTAATGAAACTGCGCCTAATTTATCTGGCGTTAAGCTTGTTGCCCAATCTTCTGTTAAACGGTTTGTTGTGGTAATTTGTTCTTTTGATACCGCTGAATTATTCACTTGACGCAACTGCCATTGATTATTTTCAGCAGAATATTGTGCTTGATTTGCATGCTTCAAATGAGTGAGATTACGCTGTTCATCAAAGGTATAAATATAAATATCTTCTAATTGTGCATCATCGGTAATACGACGAACATACACGAAATTATTACCATCTTTTGCCCATACACCATTTTTTACCGAAAGCATTGAACCACCGGACAGAGCACGAGTACGCATATCACGGGCAAACTGTTCAGTTTGTGGAATCCCCCACTCACCAATAATCATGGTAAAAAGCACCAGTGGAAGTGCCGTTTTCATGACAGCTAATCCAATTTTAAAACGAGAAAAACCCGCAGATTGCATGACCACTAATTCACTACGGCTGGCTAAATTACCTAAAGCAATTAAGGCTCCTAACAAGGCCGCCATTGGGAAAAAGGTTTCTACATCTTTAGGAATGGTTAATCCTGTATAAACCACGGCCTGCCAAATATCATAAGAACCTTTCCCTACGCTACGGAATTGCTCTACAAATTTGATAATTGCCGAAAGGCCAACCAATGTAAATAGCGTGGCAAAAATTGCCCCTAAAATGCTTTTACCGATATAACGATCAAGAGTATTCATCAACATTGTTATTACCCTTTTCTGAATACACGACGGAATTTATGCATAGCAGTGCTATCCCAACTATTCAGCACAATCCCTAAAATTAAAAAGGCGATATTTACCAACGGCATTAATAAACCTGCATCAAGCTTACCTGCTC
>CAKVVS010000123.1:0-4797 GCA_934834395.1 Parahaemophilus parainfluenzae
AACCAAGCCAACAGGAAGCGTACGGAAGACAATAGAGATAAAATAAAATGAAACGGAATATAAGGTTAATGAGCCAACTGTAGGCCAAAGTTTTGTAAAGCCATCGCTGACTTTTAATAAATTCGTTGCCACGATTTCAAAGCAAATCGAAATAGCAAGTAATGTCCAAGGATTCATATCAATAAAAAAGTAGAACAGAAAGTGTCATTATATCTTAAGCGGCAGATGGATGTAACCGAATTTGACGAGCCATGGCTTGCATATAAGGCGCCGTTTGTTCAAAGAAATAACGGTAAGAGGCACATAAATAATTATGTGGATTGGGTTCATTTTCGAGAGAAACAAAACGATGTTTCGGGCAACCGCCATAACAGAGTTTACGAAACTCACAATGACGGCAAAGTGCAGTCAATTTTTGTGATTTTTCTAAACCGAATTGTTGCTGTTTACTGGAAAGTACAATCTCCGTTAAAGGTTGCTGAGTTAAATTGCCGACCTTGTATTCGGGGTACACAAAATGGTCGCAAGCATACACATCACCATTGGCTTCTGTGACAAGAGATTGACCGCAAGTGGGTTGATGAACGCAAGTTGTGGAAGGATAACCGAGCCATTGTCCTAGCAAATTATCAAACTGCGACACATAAATTTTTCCCACATCATGAGCATACCATTCATGAAAGACATCCACGAGAAATTGCCCGTAGCCTTCTGATGGTATTGAAAAATCGGTTACTGATTGTGTTTGGGTATGACGTTCGACGATAGGAATAAACTGCATATAAGTCGAACCAAGCTGTTTGAGCGCTAAATAGGTTTCTCTTCCTTTTTGCCAGTTTTGATCGTTAATGACGGTTAAGGTGTTAAATTCCACGCCATATTCTTGTAGCAGATTTAACGCTTTGACGACTTTTTCAAAAGTGGGATTACCGTTACCCGAAATACGATAACGATTATGCACAGCACTTAAACCGTCAATAGAAAGCCCAATGAGAAAATGATGTTGTTTGAAAAATGCAGCCCATTGCTGATTAAGGGCAATGCCATTGGTTTGAAAGGCGTTTGTGATCTGTTTGCCTTGGGCAAATTCCTGCTGATATTCAACGGCTTGTTTATAAAAATCTAAGCCTAAGAGAGTCGGCTCCCCCCCTTGCCAAGCAAATTCAACCACATTACCGGCATGAGATTGGATATAGTTTTTGACATAATGTTTTAAGGTGTCTTTCGACATAAAAGGCGCATGTTGCCCAAACTGTTCTGATTTTTCCAAATAAAAGCAATATTCACACTGAATGTTACAGTGAAAACTGCTTGGTTTCGCCATTAAGTGAAAATGAGCTTGTGGTGGAAAAACAGACATCAACCATCCTTTGTTACAACATTATTTATGACCTGATATTCGGTCTAATGCGCCATTTTGTTTGAGTTCTTTTGCAATACGAATCGCGGTTTCAGTTTCACAGCCGGCATATTCTGCAATTTCACGATATGTCCAATTATAATCAGGAAAATGTTGTTTGAGAAAATACAAACTATCCATCACGCGATCTAAAGTACGCAAATAGGCACTTTTTGCCAAACGTTCTTCTGCTTCGCGTAATTCATCTGCCAAAATCTGTAATAAACATTGGCTCATCACGGTATTATGCGTAAAAAATTCACTCACTACATTAGGTTTGATGCGAGTAATCTCCGCATCAATTAAGACTTTTGCATTACAATGATAATGTTTATCTGCCATCGAAAACAAAGTTCGAAAACCAAAATAATCGCCCTTGGAATATAATCGCACTAAGCTTTCCTTGCCATTTTCAAGGGTATGAAATAAGCCAACCAAGCCTGCTTGCACATAATAAAATTCATGTGCTGACTCACCTTGTTGATACAAGAAGGAACCTTTCGGCAAGTGATGCAGCTCAGTAAACTGACAATGTGATAATTCAGTAGGCTTGATTGCGCAATTTTCCATAATCGTCCCTTAAAAGTGCGGTCAATTTTTTATTGGTTTTACACTTCGTTTATAATCCGATATACCCAATTTTCTAATGGATCATTTAAGCGTTTCATTTCTTGACGCATTTCTTCCAGCATCTCTTTTTTGACCGCTTCATATTCTGGCTTATAGAATAAATTATGCATTTCAGCTGGATCGTTTTTCACATCATAAAGCTCACAAATGTCCGAAGCATTAAACACTAATTTATAGTCTTTACGGTGCCACATGCGTTGTTCAAAATAAACGAAATGCCCCGCCAGCTGTGCCAATATCCCTTTGCGTTGATTATCTTGATGTTGACGAACGATCGGCAAAATACTTTCTCCTTCAAAGGCCTGGGGAATAGGCTGATTAGCGAGATCATAAACGGTTGAGGTTAAATCATGGAGATAGACAAGGTTATCATCTTGTTGATTAACGCGGTTTGAATTTGGGTCTTTAATAATCATCGGAATGTTGTAAGTGGTATCAAACATAAACTCCCCTTTTTCAATCATTCGATGAGCGCCCATCGCATCCCCATGGTCAGCAGTTGCCACAATAAAAGTGCGGTCATAAATGCCGTTGTTTTCTAAGAAGGTAAATAGCTCACCAATTGCATCATCAATTAAGGTGATATAACCCCAGAATTTTGTGATCACTTCCTTCCAATGATCTTCACTCGCTTCCCACATCCCCCACATTTTAGAGATGGTACGATAGTGTCCTGGTTTGCCTTCTAGTGGCTTGAAGAAGCTTTCATCTAGCACCACATCTTCTTTTCGATACATGGAATAATACGGTTCTGGCACGATACAAGGCGTATGCGGTCCCCAGAAATTAATCCATGTAAAGAACGGTTTATTTTCAGCAAGTGATTCACTAATATAGCTTTTCGCTTCATCAATGATGAAATACGGGATGGTTTGTTCTTTTGTGCCTGAAAGCAAACCACACAGTTCTTGTACACGTAAATGAGGGTTATCACCGAAATAAGCACGGCTCACTTCAGGAATTTCATAGCCTTTTTCATCTAACCATTCTTTATAACGATTGGAATGTGTCGGCGGTTGGTTGAACACTAAATTTTTATACACACCACTGCCCGGATAACCATAGCCATCAAAGTTATGCCCTTTAATGCCATAATCTTCCGGTACGGATTTTGTACCCACGTGCCATTTACCCACAACATAGGTGTTATAGCCATCTAGTTTACCGATATTCGGTGCAGCTTCGCTCACTTCACCTGTACCGCCTTTTTCACCATTACGAATGATGCCATGGGTAGATGGCATTAAACCAGTAAAGAGTGAAGTCCGTGCGGGCCCACAAACGGAAGCGGGCGTAAAAGCATTATTAAAACGTACGCCATCTTTAGCTAGACGGTCAATATTCGGGGTTTTAACGATCTGATGACCATAAGCCCCCAACATATCTTTACGCACTTGGTCGAGTAAAATATAGATAATGTTCATACACAATCCTTATCTATTTTAAGGGCGTACGTGATGTACGCCCGACTGCTTAATGTTGGTTAGAAAGATGTAATTGATGTTCTGTTTTTTCATTTTTTGGTCTAAAGACAATCAACACGATGAGTTGTAATACCGCATACACTTCCAACACTAACATTGGATTGCCATCTGGTGAAGCAATACCAATTGGTGATAAGAATGCATAAAGCGCAATTAAACCAAGAATTAATGAAACAGATGTTACTTTAATGTATTTCCAATTGGTTAAGTCTACATCGCCTTTATTGATGGTATTTTCCACATAAGGTTCACGTTTTAAGAATTGACCTAGAATTAACATGAAAACAACATCAAATACGAATAATCCGCCCATCACATACACGAAATTGATTTTCACATTGAACACCCAAACAATACTGAAATAAAGTACCACGTGTACAAGTAAGGCTATACGTGCAGCCAAGCCAGAAACTGTTTTATTAAATAAACCAACAGCAAATAACGCCACGATTGGAATATTCACAAAACCGGCAAAGCGTTTAGTGATTAAGAAAATACCATCAGTACCGAACATCAAAAGTGGGCCAATAATCATGGTCACAATCGCCATAATGGTTGAGACTTTTTTCGCATAGACGATCAACTCTTGATCGGTACGTTGTTTTTTACTGATAGATGGTAGTAAGTCTTTACAATAAATGGTCGCTGCAGAGTTTAAGAATGAGTTAAAGGTACTTAAAATTGCACCGAAAAGTGCGGCAATAAAGAAGCCTTGTAATGCAGTCGGCATCACTTTATTGACCAATAATGGATAAGAGGTATCAATTGGATTTAAGCCTTCACCTAAAATATGGAAACTCAATAAACCCGGTAAATTAAGAATAATCGGTAATGTGAGTAGGAAAAGTGCTGCAATTAAAATCCCTTTTTGACCCGATGCTAAATCCTTCGCCCCTAAACAACGTTGTACGATGGCTTGGTTCGTTGTCCAATAGAAGAAGTGAACAACCATAATACCGGTAAAAATTGTCGGCCAAGGGGTAGAATCTGTTGAGCTACCAATGGCGTTCCATTTTTCAACGTGAGTGGTGGTGATAATATTCAAGCCTTCAGAAATGCTACCATTACCTAAATAAAGCAATGCAAATACAGGTACAAGCAACGCACCAATCACTAAGATCACGGCATTGATGGTATCGGAAACGGCTACCGCTTTTAACCCACCAAAAATTGCATAAATCGCACCGACAACACCAATAGCAATCACAGTATAAACAATCGCTTGGGCATAACTTAATCCAAAGATCGTTTCTAGATTGAAGATTTTATTAAATGCAATTGCCC
>CAKVVS010000124.1:0-4711 GCA_934834395.1 Parahaemophilus parainfluenzae
CGTAATTCAGAGCTAAATGCATAAGGGTCAGCTTTTAAACGAAGGTTGCCGTTGCAATCAATCAATTCAAATTTATAGCGTTGCCCCAAACTGGCTTTTGGTAAGAATAATTCCCATACCCCACTTGCCGGATGGAAACGCATTGGATGACGACGACCGTCCCAATAGTTAAAATCACCGACCAACGAAACGCGTTTAGCATTTGGCGCCCATACCCGGAAATTTACGCCCGGTACACTGTCACATTCAGTAAAATGCGCACCTAATACTTCATAAGGACGCAATAATGAACCTTCCGCTAATAGCCATTGATCCAAGTCATTAATCATCGGATGGAAACGGTACGGATCTTCAATAATTTGGGCTTCTACGCCCCAATACACTTTTAATTGGTAGGTAAAGAAATGGTGAATCTCTGGCACAATAGCACCAAAAAATCCGCGGTCATCCAGTTTTTCTAGTTCAACAACGATGGATTGACTTTCTTTGTCAATCACTTCGACTTTATCTGCATCGGGTAATAAAGCACGAATCTCAATACCATTGTGAGTTTCATGCATGCCTAATACAGCAAAAGGATCGGCATGTTTGCCATCAAAAAATGAATTAATTACTGATTGAGCGACTAATTTCGTCATGACATACTCCTTTATGCTTTGCAAGCTTGATTATTTACAACCGATTGTATTTTCTCGTTTGTTGAGCGGCAAAAAGCATTAAACGATAATAGATAAAAGGCAAAGCAGGCAATGGATGAAAGTGCGGTTGAATATGGAATTGTTTTTTCAAACTGAATTTGGTTTTGCTCGTCGAGCAATTGATAACGCAAAGAAGCATCAGGAGGAGAAGAAAACGCGATTAAATCATCATGAATGGGTTCATTTTCAAAGGCACATATGACATTTTGGAACGGCTGATTTTGTCCAATATTCGGAGGAAATTGCAACTGCTCGATAAAATAATCAATACTGGTTGGCGATGCATCAATCAAATGCCCATCAATATCATAATGGGAAAACGAAATGCCAAGTTTTTTAGCAGATTGTTTAAGTGATAAGGACATTTGCATACAACGAATGATACATCTATATAATACTTAATAAGTATTATAAGTAAGCACAATTGAAATACAATTGCCAATCTCGCAAATTGTGACCTAAATCAAAAAACAAAGTTTAAAGAGAATAAAAAAACAACGAAATTTAAATTATTCAGTTTCAATGACAAATTCAAACCAATCAATGACATCTTCTTCGTGCACGCCATCTGGAATTAAAATACCTGCATTTTTCACTGAATTAGGATCACCGCTGATTAAGGGATGCCATTCGGGCAAAGGTTTACCTTCATACAATAAACGATAGGCACAGGTATTCGGCAGCCAACCAAAATCAGGCAAATTCTTTTTGGTTAATTTCGTACAATCACTTTCGATTTTAAAACGTTCAGGATAATTACGACACTTCCCTGTTTCCACATCTAATAGATTGCAAGCAATGCGCGTGTAATAGAGTTTTTCACGCTTGCCCCGCCCTTGAATATATTTCCGATAACAGCATTTCCCGCAGCCATCACATAGGGCTTCCCATTCGGATTCCGTCATTTCAAGGAGCGATTTTGTTTGCCAAAAATGAGATTCAAATTGCATAGTGAAACCAATAAAAAAGTGCGGTCAAAATTTACGTGATTTTTGACCGCACTTTGTTGTTTAGAATTAGAAGCCTTCTTTTAAGCTTACGGTTAAGTTAAACACTAAGTGCTCTGGGCGGCTGTCTTTGTTATCCGCACAGAAATAACCTTCGCGTTCAAATTGGTAACCTTTTTCTGGTTCTGCATTTGCAAGGCTTTGTTCTACAAAACCGTGTTTCACCACTAAAGAGGTTGGATTTAACACGCTTTCGATGTCTTCTGCTGCACCTGGATTTGGTACAGTGAAAAGACGCTCGTATAAACGGAACTCTGCCGGATGATTATGCACTGCAGATACCCAGTGAATAACCCCTTTCACTTTACGACCATCGGATGGATTTTTACCTAAGGTTTCTGGATCGTAAGTACAGAAGATGGTGGTGATTTCACCATTTGCATCTTTTTCGACACGTTCAGCTTTAATCACGTAGGCGTTACGCAAACGCACTTCTTTACCTAATACTAAACGTTTATATTGTTTGTTTGCTTCTTCACGGAAGTCTGCACGATCAATATAAAGCTCTTTCGTAAACGGTAATTGACGCTCACCTAATTCAGGGCGATTTGGGTGATTTGGTGCCGTTAAGGTTTCTTCGCCTTCAAAGTTTTCAATCACTACGCGAACAGGATCAATCACCGCCATTGCACGTGGTGCATTTTCATTTAAATCTTCTCGAATGCATGCTTCAAGCGCAGAATACTCTACGACGTTATCTTGTTTAGTCACACCGATACGACGGCAGAATTCACGTAACGAAGCCGGGGTATAACCGCGACGACGTAAACCTGAAATGGTTGGCATACGCGGATCATTCCAACCATCTACAATGCCATCGTTCACTAATTTCAATAATTTCCGTTTAGACGTTAACGTACCTTCTAAATTTAAACGAGAGAATTCATATTGATGCGGTAATGGACGTTCAATACTGATATTTTCCAACACCCAGTCATATAAACGACGGTTGTCTTGGAACTCTAATGTACATAAAGAGTGTGTAATACGCTCAATCGCATCAGAGATACAGTGAGTGAAATCGTACATTGGGTAAATGCACCATTTATCACCAGTTTGGTGATGGCTCGCAAATTTAATACGGTAAAGCACAGGGTCACGCATGACCATAAATGGTGAAGCCATGTCGATTTTCGCACGAAGACTTAATGTACCTTCGGCAAACTCACCGTTTTTCATTCTTTCAAATAACGCGAGGTTTTCTTCGACACTACGATCACGATATGGGCTGTTTTTACCTGGCTCAGTTAATGTACCGCGATATTCACGCATTTCATCTGGAGAAAGTTCATCCACATACGCTAAACCTTTTTCGATTAACTCAATCGCATAACCATAAAGTGCATCGAAGTAATCAGACGCATAACGCGGCTCGCCTTCCCATTTAAAGCCTAACCATTCCACATCGGCTTTAATGGAATCCACATATTCCACGTCTTCTTTCACCGGATTGGTATCGTCAAAACGTAGGTTACATAAACCGTTATATTCTTTTGCTAAGCCAAAGTTTAAGCAAATCGATTTGGCGTGGCCAATATGCAAATAGCCGTTTGGCTCAGGCGGGAAACGAGTATGAACACTTTTGTGTTTACCCGAAGCTAAATCTTCATCAATAATTTGAGTAATGAAATTGTGTGTGCGGGTATTTTCCGCATTTTCTAGAGTGTGTTCTGTATTGCTCATAAATTTCTCAATAAATTGAAAATAATTTCCCCATTCTATACGAAAAGTCTGGCGTTGTGAATTTGATCCCAAAACTAACCGCACTTTCATTAAATTAATACTGAATTTTTGAGGATTTTTAGGTCTAACTTGAAGATTTTTCGTGCAAACTGAAAAGTTTACCTTTAGAATACCCCTTTACTGAACAAACGTTCATTTTTATTTAGGATAACAAAGTCTTTATGAAAAAACGCTTTTTTATTTTACTTGGATTAGCCGTTGCTGCTGGCGCAGCTTATTATTTTTTCTCAAGCAATAGCAAACAAGAAACGACTTATCTGACGGAATCCGTTACACGTGGCAATGTGGAAAAAACCGTTGTCGCTTCTGGTTCAGTTGAAAGCGTGAATGAAGTTGATGTTGGTGCCCAAGTTTCGGGTAAAATCACCAAACTCTATGTCAAATTAGGGCAAGAAATCAAAAAAGGCGAAATGATCGCGGATATTGATTCTACAACCCAAATTAATACCTTAAATACCAAAAAGGCCGCATTAGTCAGCTATCAAGCTCAATTAAAAGCGAAGAAAACCGCTTATGATGTTGCTCTTTCAAGTTATAACCGCTTATCAAAACTTTATACACAAAAAGCGACGTCTTTGGATAGTTTGAATAGTGCAAAAAGCACACTTGATAATGCGAAAGCCGAAATGGAAGCCATTGAAGCCAATATCAAACAAGCTGAAATTGAAGTGAATACCGCAGAAACCAATGTGGGCTACACCAAAATCACCGCACCAATGGACGGTACCGTTATTTCCGTGCCGGTTTCTGAAGGTCAAACCGTTAATGCCAACCAAACGACGCCAACGATTGTAACCATTGCCGATTTAAGCAAAATGAAAATTAAGCCTGAAATTTCAGAAGGCGATATTACTAAAGTTAAAGCAGGTCAAGAAGTCAGCTTCACTATTTTATCGGATAGTCAAACTGTGTATCACTCCGTCATTGATTCTGTTGATCCAGCCAATACCACGACAAGTGATAGCTCTTCAACATCATCTTCGACAAGTTCAAGTAGCAGCTCCACAACCAGTGCGATTTACTATTATGCCAATGTTTTGATTGATAATCCTGATCGTACTTTACGCATCGGAATGACGACAGAAAACAACATCAAAATTGCCAACGCGAAAGATGTGTTATTGGTTTCCAATATGGCTATTCAAAAACGTGATGGCAAAAGCTTTGTCAATGTATTGAATGACAAAAATCAGCCTGAACAGCGTGAAGTTGAAACCGGTGTACAAAATGATTTCCAAAGTGAAATCAAATCCGGCTTAAACG
>CAKVVS010000125.1:0-4710 GCA_934834395.1 Parahaemophilus parainfluenzae
GAAAGAATCTAAAACGGTTCCAGTTAAAGCACTTGAAGCAGATAAGAAAATTGTGGAAATCTACAAACCTTATCACGAGAAATTACGTGAATTAAACAATGTGGTGATTGGTCAAACCGAAAACGAAATGGTGCCACAAGAGACCAAACATGGTGTATCTGCTGCATTCTCAAAAGATACTGGTTTATCTTCATTCATTAATGATGTTGAACAACATTACAGTGGTGCAGATGTGGTGACTTTCTCTTTCGACCACCAAAAAGCACGTATGAACAAAGGCGATATCAAGAAAAAAGACATCATCTTTAACTATCGTTATGCAGGTGGTGATGTCACCGTTTATGAAATGACCGGTAAACAATTGAAAGAATATATGGAATGGTCTGCAAACTACTTCGATACCATCCAACCAGGTGATACTGAATACCGTTACAATGCAGAGCGTAAAAAATCAAAATATGTGACTTACGACATTTTCGGTGGCGTAAATTACAAAATTGACTTACGTAATCCACAAGGTAGCAAAATCGTTGGTTTAACCCTTGCTGACGGCAAACCGGTAACTGATGATATGAAATTAAAAGTGGGCATGAACTCATATCGTTTCGCTCAATTAAACGGTAAAGGTGGTATTTGGGAAGGACAACAAATTCCTGTACTTTGGGAATCTAAAGTGGCAATGGGCCGTGAAAAAGGCACGATCCAAAATATGATGATCGATTACATCACGAATGTGAAAAAAGGCAAAATCGATGGTCAATCTCACAATCGTTGGGAAATCACTGGATTAAACTAATCGATCCTTTTAAAATACGATAAAAAACCAACCGCACTTTGAGACAATTGAATCAAGTGCGGTTATTTTTTTCTTTGTTTTCAGCTAAAACTTGTAAATAATCAAGGTAAAATTTAGCCTAACGTAGTAAACTACAAGCACTTTTATCCTTTAGGAGATGACAAATGAAACCTTATTTAATCGCCCCTTCTATCCTTTCTGCAGATCTTGCTCGTCTAGGAGATGATGTGCAAAACGTGTTGAATGCCGGTGCGGATGTGATTCATTTTGATGTAATGGATAATCACTATGTGCCGAATTTAACCTTTGGCCCAGCTGTGTGTAAAGCTTTGCGTGATTATGGCATTAAAGCACCTATTGACGTGCATTTAATGGTGAAACCAGTCGATCGTATCATTCCTGATTTTGCCAAAGCCGGTGCGGATTACATTACATTTCATCCTGAAGCCAGTGAACATATTGACCGCTCTTTGCAGCTCATTCGTGATCACGGTTGTAAATCTGGTTTAGTGTTTAATCCAGCAACGCCATTAAGTTATTTGGATTATGTATTAGATAAGGTGGATGTGATTTTGTTAATGTCCGTGAATCCAGGATTTGGTGGACAATCTTTTTTACCTTCCACATTGAAAAAATTACAACAAGCACGTCGTCTGATTGATGAAAGTGGTTTAGACATTCGTTTAGAAGTTGATGGTGGAGTAAAAGTAGATAATATTGCAGAAATTGCCGCAGCCGGTGCAGATATGTTTGTGGCAGGCTCAGCGATTTTTGGTAAACCAGATTATAAACAAATCATTGATCAAATGCGTACGCAATTAGCTTCAGTAAAATAAATGGTAGTAAGAATGAACACTCAATTTAAAGTTATCGGTTTTGATTTAGATGGTACGCTCGTGAATAGCTTGCCAGATTTAGCGTTGTCTGTGAACTCTGCTTTAGCAGACTTTGGTTTACCTCAAGCACCAGAAGAGTTAGTGTTAACTTGGATTGGTAATGGGGCACCTGTATTGATTGCTCGCGCTTTAGAATGGGCAAAAGGGCAAACAGGTAAAAACTTTTCAGATGCAGAAATGGAGCAAGTGAAAGAGCATTTTAATGTGTATTATGCGGAGAACCTTTGCAATGTGAGCCGTTTATATCCAAATGTAAAAGAAACATTGGAAACTTTGAAAGCTCGAGGTTATACCTTAGCTGTGGTAACGAATAAACCCACTCGTCACGTTCAGCCAGTATTGGCGGCATTTGGTATCGATCATCTATTCAGTGAAATGCTTGGTGGACAATCATTACCCGCGATTAAACCACATCCCGGCCCATTGTATTATTTATGCGGTAAATTTGGCGTAGAACCTCGCCAAGTGTTGTTTGTAGGTGACTCTCGAAATGACATTCTCGCCGCACATTCAGCAGGTTGCCCGGTTGTGGGATTAACTTACGGATACAATTACAACATTCCGATTGCTGAATCAAACCCAGATTGGGTGTTTGATGACTTTGCGAGGTTATTAGAGATTCTTTAATCTATCTTAAAGCGTAAAGTGCGGTCAAAATGACCGCACTTTTTTCTTAAACCTCCCACCAAATCAACGCCCATTTGCGTTGTCCGTGTTTTATCGGTTCATTGTTTATTTGTTTTTGTTGATAGAATTGAGACAAACTTTGTTTTTCTTTTTCGGTGAGATTGCCGAGAGAAAACTCTACAGAATTTAATAAATCTTCAAAGGTGTCGCCTTGGAAATGGCCTGATTCGGTTTCAATAAAACTCACATTCGCGTGAATGCCTTTTTGGTAAAGGCGATTAACTAAATAAATATAAGTTGGGAAGCCTACATCATCACGGCCAATGGCTTCAAATACCCCTTCGTCGAGAAAATGGCGTTGTGTCACCGAGGTTAAAAAGACGCGTTTTTTTGCCTTACCTTGCAGCTTTTCAATCATGTCATCCAAATCATCCACAAGCGTCGAGCGAGAGGCGAGTATAACATCCGCTTGAGGCACATCATCCCAGTTATCCGACCATGATTTATGTAGAAGCATAACATTATTCAGTTGATGCTTTTCTTTATATTGCTGAACCATCTCTAACATGCCTTGGCTGTAATCGAGGGCATACACAGCTTGGCATTGTTGGGCTAAAGGAATAACAAACGTTCCGGGGCCACAGCCGATATCTAATACGGTTTCATTGAGTTGCACATTCATGGCTTTAAGCAGCGTTTCGTTATAGCGGCTTGGCTTGCCTACTAAATTCTCAGCCATTTTAGGGGCTTTTTTATCCCACTTTGTGGGTGGAAGATTATAGTGATTACAGGCTTTCAGATGTTGTTGATAGAGATCGTTGAAATTAATGTCATTGATGATCATAGTGGCGCCCCAAAGTGCGGTTAGTTTTCGGATTGTTTTTAAATTGCTTGATGATTATATGCTTTCTCCCACGGAAAATCATTTGAAAATGATTGACGCAAACGTTTTCGTTTTGGTGTGTTTTCCTTTATAATAGCCCGCGATTTTCATCTCAAACACAACTCAAAGGTACCCGTATGTTTCAAACTTTTCGAGGCTCCCCCGCCCTTTCTGAATTCCGTATTCAAGGTTTAATGCAAAAATTCCAACAAAATCAATTACCGGTAAAATCGGTTTATGCGGAATATTTGCATTTTGTGGAATTAAATCGACCGCTTGTTAGCGAGCAGGAAGCAAAACTAAAAGCATTGTTACATTACGGCCCAACTTTGGCAGAACACGATGCCAAAGGCGAAACTTTTATCGTGATTCCACGCGTTGGCACGATTTCTTCTTGGTCCTCTAAAGCGACGGATATTGCACATAACTGCGGTTTAAATGAAGTGGAGCGTATTGAGCGTGGGTTGGCGTATTATTTTGAGTTAAGCCAACCGCTTGATGAGAAAACAACAGAAAAATTGACCGCACTTTTACACGACCGAATGATGGAAACCGTGGTGCGCAATCCGCAAGATGCGGAGATTTTATTCCGTCATCAAGATCCGAAACCGTTCAAAACCGTGGATATTTTAAAAGGTGGACGCGAAGCCTTAGTCACAGCCAACGTAGAATTAGGTTTGGCACTGGCAGAAGATGAAATTGATTATTTGGTGGAAAACTTCACTCAATTAGGGCGCAATCCGCACGATATTGAACTTTATATGTTCGCACAAGCCAACTCTGAGCACTGTCGGCATAAAATCTTTAATGCGGATTGGATTATCGACGGCAAAAAACAGGATAAATCCCTGTTTAAGATGATTAAAAACACCTTTGAGAAAACCCCTGATTTCGTGCTTTCAGCCTATAAAGATAATGCTGCGGTAATGGAAGGCTCAAAAGTCGGCCGTTTCTTTGCGGATCAAGATGGGCAATATCGCTATCACAATGAAGATGCACATATCTTAATGAAAGTGGAAACTCACAACCACCCAACCGCAATTTCGCCATTCCCGGGCGCTGCAACAGGTTCTGGCGGTGAGATTCGTGACGAAGGTGCAACCGGTCGTGGTGCAAAACCAAAAGCGGGTTTAACCGGTTTCTCGGTATCAAACCTTGTCATTCCAAACTTTGAGCAACCTTGGGAAAATCCACTTTCCAAACCAAACCGTATTGCTTCAGCCTTAGATATTATGATTGAAGGCCCATTAGGTGGCGCAGCATTTAACAATGAATTTGGTCGTCCTGCGTTATTGGGTTATTTCCGTACCTATGAAGAGAAAGTTAACAGCTTCAACGGTGAAGAAGTGCGTGGTTATCATAAACCGATTATGTTAGCGGGCGGTATCGGTAATATTCGTGGCGAACACGTTCAAAAAGGTGAAATTCCAGTCGGGGCGAAATTGATCGTATTAGGCGGCCCAGCCATGAACATCGGCTTAGGCGGTGGGGCAGCGTCTTCGATGGAC
>CAKVVS010000126.1:0-4703 GCA_934834395.1 Parahaemophilus parainfluenzae
GTGTAACGGTAGTCGGATTGAACAGCCATGATTGTCCTTTGTTTAACGCGTAAAATATCGCTTAGTATAATGTAATTTCATCTATTTCTAAATAGTAAAAATAGTTGTAGTAAATTTCTATATAAAAAAATAAAATACCTAAGTTTATTTATCTTTCAAATGCTTTATTAAACATAAGGATCTCAAATAATGATCAAAATTAACTTAGCCGCGACATTAGGTGCATTAAATGACGTTTCTAAATTAATGTTAGAAGAATCTGCCGCTTATGCAATTAGTTGTGGTGAATCGGAAGTGCTTCCAGCCCATTTATTACTCAAATCATTGGAAAATCCATTCTCAGACGTTCGCTTTATTTTAAATAAACTTAACATTTCTCACGAAGAATTGACCGCACTTTTACTCAGCAAAACGCAAACATCTCACACCAATATTGACTCTGTACCAAGCTTCTCGCCGTTATTGATTGAAATGTTGCAAGAGGCATGGTTACTCGGATCACTTGAATTTGAACAAACACAAATTCGCAGTGCAAGCATTTTCTTAGCATTGGTATTGAATGCATCACGCTATTTACCAACTGCTGTTGCGAGCTACTTAAATCAAATTAACAAAGAAACATTACGCCAATCTTTACTGGTATTTGCTAAAGGCTCCGCTGAATCACAAACCACACAAGAAAATACTGCTACACCTTCAGCCGTACATACAGACCAATCTGATTTAGCACGTTTTGCTGAAAATTTAACCGCCAAAGCCTCTGCAGGTAATATTGATCCCGTTCTCGCTCGTGACAAAGAAATTGATCTGATGATCGATATTCTTTCACGCAGAAGAAAAAACAATCCGATTGTAGTTGGTGATGCGGGTGTCGGTAAAAGTGCATTAATTGAAGGATTAGCATTACGCATCGTCAATAAACAAGTTCCTCCACATTTACAAAATGTTGAACTTTGGAGCCTAGATCTTGCCGCTTTACAATCTGGCGCATCAATCAAAGGGGAATTTGAAAAACGCTTAAAATCGGTGATTGATTTTGTAAAAAATAGCACAACGCCAATTGTTCTTTTTATTGATGAAGCCCATACACTTATTGGTGCGGGTGGCAGCGAAGGTGGCAACGATGCAGCCAACCTTTTAAAACCGGCTCTTGCTCGAGGTGAGCTTCGCACAATTGCAGCCACGACTTGGTCTGAATATAAAAAATATGTAGAACGCGACCCTGCGCTATCCCGTCGCTTCCAATTAGTGAAAGTGGACGAACCATCTATTGAAGAAAGTATTGTTATTCTACGTGGTTTAAAACCACTCTACGAAAAAGCGCATGGTGTTTATATCACAGGTGAAGCACTTGAAACAGTAACAAAGTTATCTGCGCGTTATATTGCGGCGAAAAAGCTACCGGATAAAGCCATCGATATTTTAGACACGGCTTGCGCTCGCGTTTCTACAGCAAAAGACACACCACCAAAACGCTTAAGCTACTTAGATAATAAGATCCATGAAATCAATGTTGCCATTGCTGAATTTGATCGTGATTATCAGCTAGGTGAAACAGTTGATAGTACAGTGAAAACAAAACTAGAAAATCAACTCACTGAATTAGCCGAAGAAAAAAATGTGCTTTCTTCTCGATTTGAATCTCAAAAAGCATTAGTAGAAGAAATTTTATCCTTACGAACCAAGCTCTCTGATTCTGAAACAGAATATACTGAAGAAGAACGTCAAGAATTGATCGCTCAATTACAAGCGAAAAAATCGGAATATGAAGCAATTAAACCTGAAGAATGTTTAATTCATGCTGAAGTGGGAAGCAAACAAATTACTGCGGTAATTGCTGATTTAACAGGCATTCCTGTAAATAGCATGACGGGTGATGAACTTACAAAACTCACTGAGCTTCCTGATATTCTTAATGACAATATTAAAGGTCAATCTCAAGCCATTGAGCAAATTCACAAAAACTTGCTCACTGCGATGGCGGACTTACGCCGTGCCGGCACCCCATTGGGGGCATTATTGCTTGTTGGACCGAGTGGTGTGGGGAAAACCGAAACAGCAATTCAAATTGCAGAACATATCTTTGGGGGCAAACAATTCCTGACCACCATCAATATGTCAGAATACCAAGAAAAACATACTGTTTCACGTTTAATCGGTTCGCCTCCAGGTTATGTGGGCTATGGTGAAGGTGGTTTACTGACTGAAGCTATTCGCCAAAAACCTTATTCTATCGTGCTATTAGATGAAGTAGAAAAAGCCCATCCAGATGTGCTTAACTTGTTCTATCAAGCTTTTGATAAAGGCGAACTTGCAGATGGGGAAGGGCGTTTAATTGACTGTAAAAATATTCTCTTTATGCTCACCTCAAACTGTGGTTTTGATGCTGCAAATGATCAGTTTGCCGTGAAAAGTGATGAAGAGTTGCGTCGTTCGCTTCTTACATTCTTCAAACCGGCGTTACTGGCTCGCATGCAAATTGTGCAATATCACTATTTAACCACCGATGTAATGCAGCGCATTGTGAAAGCCAAATTGGCGAAATTAGAGAAATTAATCGCTGAGCGTTATAAAGCGACCGTTACTATCGCAGAAAACATTCTTAAACACATTGAACAACAATGTGAAGCTGATACAAATGGTGCGCGTTTGGTCGATGCAATTCTTGAAGGACAACTTTTACCACCGTTTTCCTTAGCCCTGCTTCAACGCATCGCTAGTGGTGAGAAAATGTCAAATATCACGATCAATTTTGAGAATGGTGAATACCAAGTTGATATTGCGTAATTCATGATATAAAACATCTAAAAATTTGACCGCACTTTGGCTTTCATTCATAAAGTGCGATCATCTTTTAAGTTATCTAAAGATTTATATTTCAACCTTTAGATTTGAACTGCACAGCAGTTATTGCTATGATTTCAGAAGGCATTTTGCCTCTTCAATCATTTTAAAAGGAACATTATGTCTGTATCCCTTTGGATTTCCACTGCATACCTACAACAATCTCCAAGTACGGATAAATTTGTCGCATTATTGGCTTTTGCCGATAGCCGAGAAACATTTGAGCAGCTTGTAAAAACCACCTTTAATTCAGAACAAACGCATTATCAATATCAATTATCCCCTCTGAAAGCTGAAATCTTTTTTCAACGACATGGGCAAATGTGGCTTGCGTATCAAGCTAATGGATTAAAAGAAGGTGAAGTACGGGTAGTAGAATTAGTTGGGGATAAACCAAAAGAAAACTTTGCTAGCGAGACTAATTACTTACTTTGTCATCAAATCAACAATGTGGAATTGCTAGATAGACAGTTTGGGCGCCACCCGCAAATCTTTGCACCTGATGAGATTTTTAAGCTGCTCTTCCCTAACACACCGATTCCGCCCGATATGACTCAACTGGGTTGGTCTGAAAATCACCAGGAACCGGTTTTCCCCTCGCCCGTTTGGGATGAAAACACATTAAAAAAAGATATCACACTATTTGGTGAACCATTACCTGAATTAAAATGTTATTTCATTTTAGATGCGAATAAACATAAACTTTTAGAACCAGAAAGCTTTCACTGTAGAATTGAAAACCTATTCCAAGGCGAGTTTGCGGAAATCACCAAAGAAATAGGCCCTTATTTAGTCGAAGTTATCCCTTCCCCAGACTATAAAGCTGAGAGCGAATTAATGGGCTTGTTTAGTGATGAAGGGGCAATGACAAGATTCAATTGGCATGAAGAGTTAGGCATTTTTATCCACTCCCGTTATGATTTTGATACCGTATTACACCATCTTCGCCACTTTCCAGTAATGAAAGACGAAAATGGAAAGTGGTTTTTCTTCCGTTTTTATGACCCCAAAGTATTACGTAATTATCTAGATGTTATCGCCACCAGCCCCGAAAAACTTAATAAGTTTTTTGGTTATGAAAAGCGCATTATTCATGCTTTTGGCTCTGGCATTGGAGACAGTTTTTATTATTATCAAATTAAAGCATTACCAGAAGACACTAGAAACATTCCCATTATCCTAACTGATTTTGAAATAAAAGGATTTAAAGATAAAAAGTGGCTGGAAACGAGAGAAAAAATGGTTGGATATATTTTAAAAACTTATCCTCATGTTTATTCCCCTCTGGAGCAAGAACAATTAATTAAAAATTTAGATGAAGGAAGGAACAAAAACTATATTTACGAAACAGCAATCGTGCAATATGCTGTTGCCAAACAAAGTGCGGTGAAAAACGGACGAGATTTTGCAGCACTTGAAAAACAATTAGAACAAGAGTTCCCCGCACCCTTAGCCCGTGCAATACAATTATTTAATCTCTTAAATTTGGAACAAGAAAATGGCAAATAAAGAACAAGATTATGTACCACAAGCAAAACCTGCCGATGAAGCGACCAAACCATGCCAAGAATTTATTCGACTTTATCCCACAAGATTGACATTGACCGATAAGGCGTTTGAAAAAATCAGAACGGAAGGAACAGCTCCCGTTATGCCAAAAGGCATACCAACAGCTGGTGATGATTATGAGCTGCGCCGTTTGCGTAGTGGCTATATTTATATATTGGCAGAGAATGCAGAGTCTGATTGTTTTTCCATCACCGGTGAAGCGGAAAATGGGCAGGCTTGGTATATTTATGAGTATTCTCATACTGATAATAGCCAAGGATTCTTGCAACTCGATAAAACTGATTTTTATT
>CAKVVS010000127.1:0-4685 GCA_934834395.1 Parahaemophilus parainfluenzae
GCTGAGAAAAGGGCAGTTTGGTGCTCTTCCGGTAATTCAGCCATAACGGTTTCTACATCATCAATAAAGCCCATACGAAGCATTTCATCTGCTTCATCAAGTACGATTGCTTTTAATTCAGATAGATTTAATGTGTTACGACGGATGTGATCCAAAATACGACCCGGTGTACCTACAACAACTTGTGCACCTTGTTTTAATGCACGTAATTGGATGTCATAACGTTGACCACCATAAAGGGTCACGATGTTGATGCCTTTTGCATATTTCATGAAGTGTTCACAAGCATCAGCAACTTGAATTGCTAGTTCACGTGTTGGTGCCATCACCAATAATTGTGGATGTTTTGCGGCTGGATCAATTTTAGCCAAAATAGGTAAAGAGAATGCGGCAGTTTTACCACTACCGGTTTGTGCCATACCCAGTACATCTCTGCCTTCTAAAAGAGCAGGAATACAAGCTTGTTGGATTGGCGAAGGTGTTTCAAAACCAAGGTCAGAAACGGCTTTTAGAATGAATTCAGGCAAGCCTAAATCATTAAAAGTGATTTTGTCTGTCATTAAAATACTCGAATGTAAGTAAGGAAAGCTCAATTTCGCTTTCAGGTTTATTTGTTACAAAAGAAAAAAGAAAGAGGCAAGTTTAAAAAACAGCAGTTTTTGTGACCGCACTTTTTTCTTCTTTTTCGTCTTCTGTTTGAGCTGGTTTCAATTTCATCAGCTCTAACACGGCAAAACGATACTCAACAAAGTTATATACCTGATTCGCAATAGCGAGTTTGAATAAAGCCGCAGCTTCATCAATTTGCCCCAAATTGAGTTTTTGTTTTGCTAGATAAAAGTAGGTTTCAGTTAATATTTCTGCATATTGTTGTGAGTTTTCTGCAAATTTAGTTGCCCGTTCTTGCAAGTCACTCACAGAAATATTACCTAAATAGTATTGAACGATATTTGTCCCCCAGAAGTCCTTAGATAGCCCTTTAGCTCGTTCAACAAGGTTGGCATGGGCTTCTTGTGGTTTTAATTTTTGTTCGTTCAAATAGAGCCAGAGTACACGATAAGGGTCTTTGGTATCGGCTTCATAAAACTTCATCAAATCGTCTTCAGCAAGATTATAGCGTTCGACGTAATAAAAATTTAAACCACGATTAAGGTGGGTATAGTCATAACTTGGATCCAATTCAAACACCGCATTAAAGGTTTCTAATGCGCTGTCGTAATCTTCCTCAAGCAGTAAGTAAAGCCCTAGATAATTGTAAACGGAAGCCATCTTTGGCTGTAACGAGAGGGCTTGTGTAAAGTCATAACGTGCGAGGCCCCACAAACCGAGGGAATCATATAAAACGCCACGTTCAAAGTGAAGCGTCGCTCGTTCTTCATTACTCATTTTTCCAACTAATAAAACTTGGCTGATTCGGGTAATCATCACTTCTTGTTCGAAATGACTATTCGGTGTTTGATCTGCTAGTACGACTTTATTTGGCGCGACAAACACGTTTCCCGATTGTACACAACCGGAAATAAATAAAGTCAGACTTAGGCTAGATAACGAAACTAGAAAACGGAAGAACCGAAAATATTGCATTGTTTTATAAGTTAGCTTGATAATCAAAACGGGTGTGTAAATTGAATTCACACACCCTGTGAGATTATTCTTGTTCTTCTGAAATGTCTTCTGCGGGTGCAGATTCTGCTTCAGTTTCTTGTTTTGGTGCAAGATCTTTCATGGTTAAGCGGATACGACCTTGGCGATCGATTTCAACCACTTTAACTGTCACTTCTTGACCCACTTGAAGATAATCACTCACTTTCTCTACGCGTTCTTCTGCGATTTGAGAAATATGAACTAAACCTTCTTTATTTCCTACGATAGCCACGAATGCACCGAAATCAGCAAGACGAGTCACTTTACCTTTGTAAATTGCGCCCGCTTCAACTTCAGCAACGATTTCTTCAATACGTACCATCACGTTTTTCGCTGCACTACTATCTACTGCGGCGATTTTCACTGTACCATCATCATCGATATCAATAGAAGTACCGGTTTCTTCAGTTAATGCACGGATAGTTGCACCACCTTTACCGATAACATCTTTGATTTTCTTCGGATCAATTTTCATGGTGTGAATACGCGGCGCGTAGTCAGAAATATCTGCACGTGGTGCAGGGATTGCTTGTTCCATTACGCCAAGAATGTGCATACGTGCACCTTTTGCTTGGTTTAATGCAATTTGCATAATTTCAGGGGTGATACCTTCAATTTTGATATCCATTTGAAGTGCGGTGACACCTTCACGTGTACCAGCTACTTTAAAGTCCATATCACCTAAGTGGTCTTCATCACCTAAGATATCTGAAAGAACCACGAATTTTTCTTCTTCTTTCACTAAGCCCATTGCGATACCTGCAACAGCAGCTTTGATTGGAACGCCCGCATCCATTAATGCTAAAGACGCACCACATACAGATGCCATAGAAGAAGAACCGTTAGATTCAGTGATTTCAGACACAACACGCACTACATACGGGAATTCTGCAAGGCTTGGCATAACCGCAGCGACACCACGTTTTGCTAAACGGCCGTGACCGATTTCACGACGTTTTGGTGAGCCGATCATACCCGTTTCACCTACAGAGTATGGAGGGAAGTTGTAGTGGAATAAGAAGTGATCTTGACGTTCACCTGTTAATTCATCAATGATTTGTGCATCACGTTCAGTACCTAAAGTTGCTACGGCTAATGCTTGCGTTTCACCACGGGTGAAAATTGCAGAACCGTGAGTACGTGGTAATACACCAGTGCAAATATCTAATGCACGAACGGTATCAACGGTACGACCATCAATACGTGGTTCACCGGCGATGATACGACCACGAACGATTTGGCTTTCAAGTGCGGTGAAAATATCCACGATTTTACCTTCGCTGATTTCTTCATCTGCAGCTGTGATTTGTGCAATCATATCCGCTTTAATCGCATCGATTTGTTCGTAACGTGCTTGTTTTTCAGTAATGCGGTATGCATCGCCTAAACGTGCTTCAGCAATCGCTTTCACTTTGTTGATTAAATCTGTGTTTGGTTGTGGCGCAACCCAATCCCAACGTGGTTTGCCCGCTTCTTTTGCAAATTCTTTGATTGCTTCAATCACAACTTGTTGTTGTTGATGACCGAATACTACCGCCGCTAACATTTGTTCTTCAGTTAAAATATCAGCTTCAGATTCAACCATTAATACGGCTTTGTCAGTACCTGCAACCACTAAGTCCAAACGGCTTTGTTTTTGTTCAGCCATAGTTGGGTTTAATACGAATTGGTTGTCGATAAAACCAACGCGCGCTGCACCGATAGGGCCATTGAAAGGTACACCAGATAAGGTTAATGCTGCAGAAGCACCGATCATTGCCACTAAGTCAGGGCTGATTTGTGGGTTGACAGAAACTACAGTTGCTACAACTTGGATTTCGTTGAAGAAACCTTCTGGGAATAATGGACGAATTGGACGGTCGATTAAACGAGCAATTAAGGTTTCGCCTTCAGATGGACGACCTTCACGTTTGAAGAAACCACCAGGGATTTTACCCGCCGCATAAGTACGCTCTTGGTAGTTTACGGTTAATGGGAAGAAGTCTTGACCTTCTTTCACATCTTTTTTAGCCACAACAGTCACGAATACCGTGGTATCGTCCATGCTTGCCATAACCGCAGCAGTTGCTTGACGTGCAATTGCGCCGGTTTCTAGAGTAACGGTATGTTGACCGTATTTAAATTGTTTAACAATTGGATTCACAATGTTTTCCTTCAAAATAATATTTAAAACAAAGCTTTATTTTCCAGATTGCGACTAGCAAAAGAAATCTTTCGAAAAAAATGACCGCACTTTTGGCGTTTAAAAATTTCTTTTGATAGCCGCACGCTAATGCAGAAAATAAAGCTCGCTTATTATACAGAGTTTTAAATTTATTGGTAACTTTATTTAATATAAGCAACTTGTTATCATATTCTCATACAAATACATACGTAAGGAGACACTATGATTATCAGTGCATTAAATAACCCAAATTTCAAAGTGGGTTTACCAAAAGTTATTGCGGGCATTTGCGATCATCTCAATACCTTAGATCTTGAAGCATTAGAAAATGGCCGTCATGATTTAAGTGAGCAAGTTTATATGAATGTCATGGAATTTGATACGGTTGAAGCGGATAGCAAACAAGCTGAACTTCACCACAAATATCTAGATATTCAATTACTTATTCGTGGTGAAGAAAATGTTGAAGTAAGCGCGACTTATCCAAATCTCAGCTTATACGATGAATATCGTGATGCTGATGATTACCAACTTACCCCGCAAATTGAAGATAAAAGCACCGTGACACTTTTACCAAAAATGTTCGCGGTCTTTTTCCCTTATGAACCACATAAACCAGGTTGCACCGTAAACGGCAAATCAAGTTTTGTGAAAAAACTGGTGGTGAAAGTACCAGTAGAATTGATTTAACAATTTCGATTTATTAAAACAAAAGTGCGGTCAGAAATTTATATATTTTTCTGACCGCACTTTTTTATTATTTAATCACCGTAATTGACCATTTGGCATCATCAATTTGTTCGAAGTTTGTCACTTCATAACCTTCTTCAGCCGCCCAAGCGGGAATGGCTTCAGTGGCTTGTGTACAGTCGAATTC
>CAKVVS010000128.1:0-4681 GCA_934834395.1 Parahaemophilus parainfluenzae
CTATTAGCCGTACCCTTTTCCGTTATTTCGAAAAGTTGGTCACGCACGATGCGACTTTCCGCATCTTGGCTAAATTACGAGTACAGGTTTTTGAGAAGATTATCCCCTTAAGCCCTGCGGTGTTAAATCGTTATCGTAACAGCGATTTATTAAACCGCTTAGTGTCTGATGTGGATACCCTCGATAGTCTTTATCTTCGCTTAATTGCGCCATTTATTACGGCTATTTTTGTGATTCTAGCTATGTGTATTGGCCTAAGTTTTGTCAATGCACCTTTAGCCTTAGGTTTAGGCATTAGCCTACTTTTATTGGTATTGGTTATTCCAACCATTTTCTATCAACTTGGTAAAAAATTTGGTGACAAACTCGTGCATTCACGTGCACTTTATCGCACGCAATTCTTAGAATTTATCCAAGCTCAAGCAGAATTATTGCTCTTTAATGCTGAAGATAAATTAAAAGATAATATGGCTAAAACCGAAGCAAATTGGCAAGCAGATCAACAAAAAGAAGCCAATTTAAGCGGATTTTCAACCGCACTTTCACTCTTTTTAAATGGTTTGATTATTGCCGCCATGTTGTGGTTTAGCTCACAAGCGGAATTTGGCAACGATGAATATCGCATGGCATTTATTGCGCTCTTCACTTTTGCCGCCCTTGCATCGTTTGAAATCTTAATGCCATTAGGCTCGGCGTTCTTACATATCGGGCAAGTAATCGCGTCAGCTGAACGCGTAACTGATATTATCGAGCAGCAACCATTAGTGACTTTTAATGGAAAAGCGGAGTTCGATCAAAACGCTACTACATTAATTGAAGCAAAAGATCTTTCTTTTACTTATCCTGAACGTCAAAATCGTGCTTTAGAAAACCTGAATTTAACCATTCAAAAAGGCCAAAAAGTTGCGATTCTAGGTAAAACAGGTAGCGGAAAATCCACGTTATTACAGCTTTTAGTGCGTAATTATGATGCTAATCAAGGAGATTTATTCCTTGCTGGCAAGCCAATTGCTGATTATGCAGAAGACACATTACGCAGCCAATTCTGCTTTTTAACACAACGTGTTCATGTATTTAGCGATACACTTCGTCAAAATCTGCAATTCGCAAGTGCGGTCAATATTCCTGATGAAAAAATGATCGAGGTGTTAAATCAAGTTGGTTTAGGCAAATTGTTGGAACAAGAACAAGGCTTAGATATTTGGTTAGGTGATGGCGGCCGTCCACTATCAGGTGGAGAACAACGTCGTTTAGGTTTGGCTCGTATTTTGCTTAATGATGCACCAATTTTATTATTAGATGAGCCAACCGAAGGTTTAGATCGCGAAACGGAACGCCAAATTCTGCGTTTGATTCTTGCCCATGCTGAGAATAAAACCTTAATTATGGTGACTCACCGCTTAACGGCGATTGAGCAATTTGATGAACTTTGTGTGATTGATGAAGCGAAGCTAATTGAAAAAGGCACTTATACAGAATTATTGCAATTAGAAAAAGGGTTCTTCAAACAATTAGTTGAGCGAGTGTAAAATAAGAAAGGATAAGTTGGGTGGAAATCTTCCCAGCTTATTCTCGGCACACAGAAATTCCGACTTTGGCTGCTTTCTTCCGAACCTGACCGAGTAAACCGGACACCGTTGCGAGAGACCGAGAAGATTTCCATTGATATCGCAATGCGATTAGGTGGGCTATTATGCAAGAATTGGCCCTGTATTGCAAAGGTTAATTTATCAATTCGGTGAATTTGACGAGAAAATCAACCGCACTTTTAAGGTAAAACCATGAACTATCTCCAATACTACCCGACAGATGTTGTAAATGGCGAAGGCACCCGTTGCACCCTTTTCGTTAGCGGCTGTACGCATGGTTGCCGTGGTTGTTACAATCAAAAGAGCTGGTCTTTTGATAATGGCGTATTATTCGATGAAGCGATGGAACAACAGATCATCAATGATTTAAAAGATACGCGCATTAAACGTCAAGGGCTCACGCTTTCAGGTGGAGATCCGATGCATCCTCGTAATGTTGAAGCCTTACTTCCTTTTGTACAGCGTGTAAAAAAAGAATGCCCTGATAAGGATATTTGGGTGTGGACGGGTTATAAACTGGATGAACTTGATGATTATCAACGTCAAATGTTGCCTTATATTGACGTGCTTATTGATGGAAAATTTATACAAGAACAGGCTGACCCAAGCTTGGTTTGGCGTGGTTCAGCCAATCAAGTGATTTATCGTTTTAAGGTTTAACCGAATAAGGTTAAGCTATTCTGCCAAGCCGTTTCTTTAATCACTTCAGCATTTTCACTTCTTAAACGGCATAACACCTCAAAGGTGTGAACTATTCGCTCTGGTCGATTAGGTTGCCCTTGAAAGCCAAACACTGGCATATCTGGTGTATCCGTTTCTAACACCAACGCCTCTAATGGTAACTTCGCAATCGCTTGGCGCGTTTTATTCGCGCGTTCATAAGTAATGGTACCACCTACACCAATTTTATAGCCTAAATCCACAAATCGTTTTGCTTGATCGTAACTTCCTGAAAAACCATGCACCACACCACATTTTGTCAAATTAGCCTGTTTCAAAAAGCGGAATAATTGCTCGTGGGATTTACGACTATGTAAATTGATCGACAGATTGTATTTCTTCGCTAAATAAAGCTGACTCTCCAGAAAGTGTTGTTGTTTTTGCCATAATTCATCCGTCAATAAATCTGGAATCGCACATTCTAAGCCTATTTCAGCGACAGCTGTACAATTTTGATTACGTACAGATAATGCCCTATCCAATGTTTCTAAATCATTCTCTTGGTGTTCTTTGATATAAAGAGGGTGCAACCCTAGCCCACAATAAAGATGCTCAGGAAAAAGTGCGGTCATATTTTGGATTGTTTTAAAATCCGACTCTTTTACCGCCACAATTAAGATTTTTTGCACATCAGCTTGCTTAGCGTTATCCACCAGCTGAGCTAATGGCTCACCAGTATCATGATGAAGATAATCAAGATGGGTATGTGTATCGAAGAAAGGCATCGCGTTATTTCACTTAAGAAAAAAGGTGTGTAGATTACGCATCCACACACCGAATTAATTATTCTACAGACACCGATGTAATCACCACATCTTCGGTCGGAACATCTTGGTGGAAGCCTTTATTACCGGTTTTTACTTTCTTGATTTTATCAACCACATCCATGCCTTCAACCACTTCACCGAATACGGCATAGCCCCATTCTTGTACCACTTCACGGCCAAACATCTCTTTTGAACGGTAGTTTAAGAAGTCATTATCTGCCACGTTAATGAAGAATTGTGCCGTTGCAGAATGTGGATCAGAGGTACGCGCCATGGCAATTGTGCCACGTTTATTGCTTAAACGATTGTTGGCTTCATTTTGGATCGGTGCGTTTGTTGCTTTTTCACGCATTCCGCTTTCCATACCACCGCCTTGAATCATAAATCCATCAATAACACGATGGAAAATTGTGTTATTATAGAATCCGTTTTTACAATAATTTAAAAAGTTTTCTGCAGTGATTGGCGCTTTATCAAAATCAAGTTTAATTTTAATATCGCCGAAATTTGTGTGTAATGTAACCATGTTGTTTTCCTCTTGAAAATTAAGGCGTTCATTATTCCACAAATGGCAAGAAAGTGCCACAAGGAGCAGAAAAAGTGCAGTCGAATTCCAATCAGAAGAGAAAAAATATGTTAAAGATCTTTAATACTCTCACTCGTGAAAAAGAAGTGTTCAAACCTATCCATGAAGGAAAAGTGGGTATGTATGTGTGCGGCGTGACCGTTTACGATTTATGCCATATTGGCCATGGTCGTACCTTTGTATGTTTTGATGTGATTGCCCGCTATTTACGTTCTTTAGGTTACGATTTAACTTATGTGCGTAATATCACTGATGTGGACGATAAAATCATTAAACGTGCATTAGAAAACAAAGAAACCTGCGATCAACTTGTGGATCGTATGGTGCAAGAAATGTATAAAGATTTTGATGCGTTAAACGTACTACGTCCAGATTTTGAGCCTCGTGCGACACATCATATTCCTGAAATTATTGAGATTGTGGAAAAACTGATTGCACGTGGTCATGCTTATGTTGCAGACAATGGCGACGTGATGTTTGATGTAGAAAGCTTTAAAGAATACGGCAAATTATCACGCCAAGATCTTGACCAATTACAAGCCGGTGCACGTATTGAAATTAATGAAATTAAGAAAAATCCAATGGATTTCGTGCTTTGGAAAATGTCAAAAGAAAACGAACCAAGCTGGCCATCACCATGGGGTGCAGGTCGTCCAGGTTGGCACATTGAATGTTCAGCGATGAACTGCAAACAACTTGGTGAACATTTTGATATTCACGGTGGCGGTTCTGACCTAATGTTCCCGCATCACGAAAATGAAATTGCGCAATCTTGCTGTGCTCACGGCGGCCAATATGTGAATTATTGGATCCATTCTGGCATGATCATGGTAGATAAAGAAAAAATGTCGAAATCCCTCGGCAACTTCTTCACCATTCGTGATGTATTAAACCACTACAATGCAGAAGCGGTGCGTTATTTCTTACTAACGGCACACTATCGTAGCCAACTCAATTATAGTGAAGAAAACCTAAATTTAGCACAAGGTGCATTAGAACGTTTGTACACTGCTTTACGT
>CAKVVS010000129.1:0-4604 GCA_934834395.1 Parahaemophilus parainfluenzae
ATGTCACGTTTATCATTCCGTTTTTTTCACTTACAATAGGCATATAAATTAAAATAATTAATAAAGGATCATCAATGGCTCTCACCCGCTGCCCAGAATGTCGTAAAAAAATCAGCGAATCCGCTCAATTTTGTCCAAATTGTGGTTTTTCTTTTAAAGAAGAAGATCTTGAAATTTACAAACAAAAACTCGAAGAACGACGCCAGCATAATGCCGAAATTAATCGAAAAAGCACTAAACTTCACCTTATTTGGTTGGCTATTTTTACTATCGTTATCTTATTGGCAAGTTGGCTAACTGGAGAATAAAAAGTGCGGTCAAAAAACAATCAGAATTTTGACCGCACTTTATCTTTATTGCTTAGCTACAGATTAATCTTTTATTTTATCTAACAATACGCTCACTACTTTCGGTACGCCCTTCCCTGCTTTTTCTTTTATTGCGATGACTTGCTTACGGACAAAGCCTGTATTGGGATTTGGATCGATCAAGTAAATTGGCGCTTTGCTTGGCGCTTCATTAACTAAGCCATTCGCAGGATACACTTGCAAAGAAGTACCAATCACTAACACGACATCTGCTTGTTCTACGATATCAATTGCTCGCGCTAACATCGGCACCATTTCACCGAAAAAAACAATATATGGACGCATTGGATGCCCATTTGGATCTTTATCTTCCAATTTCTGATCACCAAAACAATCTACGATATAGCTTTCATCAAAGCTACTGCGAGCTTTATTTAATTCTCCATGTAAATGTAAAACATTTGAGCTTCCTGCGCGTTCATGTAAATCATCCACATTTTGCGTGATAATTCTCACATCATAGGCTTTTTCTAATTCAACTAGTGCGAGATGTGCAGCATTTGGCTTAGCTACAGCCGCATTTTTTCGTCGTTGGTTATAGAAATCTAATACTTTCGCACGATTCTTTTGCAAGGCTTCAGGCGTACAAACCTCTTCGACTTTATGCCCTGCCCATAAACCATCTTCCGCTCTAAATGTGGGAATACCACTTTCAGCACTAATTCCTGCGCCTGTTAATACGACACAAATAGGTTTCATAATACCCTCCTCAGTACTTTATATTATAATCCTGAAAAACAGATTCACTTCGAATTTATAATAAAAAATCGGGCAATTTTTAAACTGCCCGATTTGTTGCTATTTTTGACCGCACTTTATGCTTTTACGGTATCAATACGTTCAAATGCTAACACTTTATTTTCTAACTGACGAAGTAATAAAGTGGCAATGCCGGTAATGATGAGATAAATTCCACCTGCGATACCGTAGATAGTGAGTGCATCATATTCGGTACCGTAAAGTTGGCGTGCGTATCCCATGATATCCATGATCGTGATGGTAGAAGCCAACGCCGTACCTTTAAATACCAAGATAATTTCATTGGTATAAGAAGGAAGTGCACGTTTTAATGCATAAGGAATTAGGATTTTTAACGTCTGCATACGACTTAACCCTAATGCCGCACAGCTTTCCCATTGACCTTTAGAGATCGCTTTGACTGCTCCATGGAATAATTGGGTTGAATAAGCGGCACTATTCAATGCTAAAGCTAATGCTGCACAGAACCATGCGTTGGAGAATAATCCCCATAATGGGCTGTCCACCAACCATTGGAATTGTCCTGGACCTGCATAAATTAAGAAAAATTGCACTAAAAGTGGGGTACCTGTAAATAAAACAAGGAATAAATTGACCGCACTTTTCACTAATTTAGTGCCAATAGAAAGCAAAAAGGTTAAGCCCAATGCGAGGAAAAAGGCAATAAACAATGCGACAACCGTAAGTAACAGGCTAGTCGGAATACCTTGAGCAATAACAGCTAAATACTCTTGAAACATTATTCGACTCCCCGTTCAAATCGAGTGAAACGTAATTCTAATTTGCGAATACCCGCTTGGCTGATCAACGTAATCACTAAATAAATCAACGCAGCAATACCATACCAAGTAAAAGGTTCATGAGTATTTGTATTGATGTATCCTGCCTGGCGCATTAAATCATCAACACCAATTAATGACACCAATGCCGTATCTTTTAATAACACGAGCCATTGATTGCTTAAGCCCGGTAAAGCGTGTCGCCATACTTGCGGCATAATCAAATGGATGAAGGTATAAGGACGGCTTAATCCTAACGCTGCACCTGATTCCCACTGCCCTTTTGGAATAGCTTGGATCGCACCACGTAAGGTTTGTGAAGCATAAGAGGCAAAAATCAAAGACAATGCAAATACACCACAACCAAAGGCACTGAATTCAATATACTCACCCGTCAGCATTTCTACGACTTGGGTTGAACCAAAATAAATCAGTAGAACCACTAAAATTTCCGGTAAACCACGCAATAAAGCAATCACAACAGAAGCTGGTTTTGCAATAAAGACATATTTATTTGCTTCTAAAGCCGTAAAAATAATACTGAGCAATAAACCGACAATTAACGAGCAAATAGCAAGCCCTAAGGTCATTAGGGCTGCATGTCCAATTAATGTAAGATAATCATAAAACATAGATTATTTTGTCATCCATTTGTCATAGATTTTTTGGTATTCACCATTTGCTTTCACAGTTTCTAAACCTTTATTTAAGCTTTCTAGCAATTCTTTGCTTGATTTATTCACCGCGATACCTAAACCATTACCGAAATATTTTTTGTTAGTCACTTTCTCGCCAACAAATTGAATTTCAGGCTCTTTAGAAATCATATCAGACAATACGGCTGTATCACCGAAGATGATATCAATACGGCCATTTTTTAAGTCTAAGATCGCATCTTGTAAGCTTGCATAAGATTTTGCATTATATTGCTTGGTTTCTGCTGCGGTATATTGTTGGAATGTTGTTCCGTTTTGAACACCAATTGTTTTTGCTGAAGCTAAATCTGCTTTGCCTTTTAAAGCAACATAACTTGCTGTGCTGTCATAATACGCATTAGAAAATGAAACTTGTTTTGCGCGCGCTTCAGTAATATCCATTGCAGAAATCGCTGCATCAAAACGTTTTGCTTTCAAGCTTGGAATTAATGCATCAAAAGATTGGCTTTTGAAATTACAAGTCGCTTGGATTTCCTTACAAATTGCATTCGCTACATCCACATCAAAACCGATAATTTCACCTTTTTCATTTGTTGTTTCAAATGGCGGGTAGCTAGGCTCCATAGCGAAAGTGATTTCTTGTGCATTTGCAGCAAAAGCTGAGCCCATTAACATTGCGCTTAAAAGTAATTTTTTCATGTTGTGTTTCCTTATTCTGAGTGTGAAAGATATTGTTTAAATTGTTCGGTTTTTGGATTATCAAAGCAATCTGCACTGCCCATTTCAATAATCTTACCTTGTTCCATATAGACGACCTTAGTCGCCACTTTTTGTGCCACGTTCACTTCGTGAGTCACAATCACCTGAGTAATACCTGTTTGTTGAAGTTCTTTAATGATATCAACAACTTGAGCTGTAATTTCAGGATCCAGTGCTGCCGTTGGTTCATCAAACAGCAACACTTGTGGTTTCATCATTAATGCTCGAGCAATAGCAACACGTTGTTGCTGCCCGCCTGATAAGTGAAGGGGAAAACGATCGGCATGCTCTTCCAAACGTAAACGTTTTAAAAGTTCTAATGCATCTTTTTTCGCTTCTTCTTCGCTAATGCCTAATACTTTTTGGGGCGCTTCAATTAGGTTTTCAATCACCGTTAAATGCGGCCAAAGATTGTATTGTTGAAATACCATGCCCACATCTTGACGAAGTTGACGAATGGCTTTCGGATTATTATTCGCTTGAGACAAATCAAAATGATTATTCGCAATATGCAATTCGCCAGAGGTCGGCACTTCTAATAAATTTAATGTACGGATTAACGTACTTTTTCCTGCGCCACTTGGTCCAAGTAACACCACGGTATCGCCTTCTTGTGCATCAAGATTGATATCAAACAATGCCTGTGATGAACCATAAAAGAAATTCAAATTTTTAACACTAATCGCCATACTAAGTTTACTGCTATCCTCTCTTGATTTCTAAGAATGAATAAATATTACTTTTTAATGATTAATTATGCAAGTGTTTTTGTAAAAAAATCCCAAAAAAGTTTTTGGGATCTTTAAATCATTGAATTTTAAACCGCACTTATTGCGAATTAGGCCTCTTTCGCCATCTCAAATTCAACTAGCATCATTAAAATATGAATCACTTTGATGTGGATTTCTTGAATGCGATCTGCATAACCAAAGTGTGGCACTCGAATTTCAACATCCGCTAACCCTGCCATTTTACCGCCATCTTTGCCCGTCATCGCAATCACTTTCATGCCTTTTGCTTTTGCCGCTTCAATCGCATTTAAGATATTTTTAGAATTGCCTGATGTCGATAACCCAAATAAAACATCGCCTTCTTTACCGACGGCTTCAACAAAGCGAGAGAATACATATTCATAACCAAAGTCATTACTTACACAGCTTAAATGACTTACATCAGAAATCGCAATTGCAGGATAACCTGGACGATTTTCACGATAACGACCTGTGAGTTCTTCTGCGAAGTGCATAGCATCACAGTGAGAACCACCATTACCGCAAGATAAT
>CAKVVS010000130.1:0-4527 GCA_934834395.1 Parahaemophilus parainfluenzae
CCATAACCGAGTTTGATATTAATTCCAATGCTATGGAAGAAAAGACCAATGGAGGGTTCCAATTTTGCGCCACCGCAAGGCATCATTTTAATACGTCCACCTAACAATGAACGCAATTTAGACAGCACCAGTTTATCGGCAAGCGCATAACGTTTTTGCAAGAAGAACGGGACTTTTTTATTTTGAGAGAGAAGATCAAAACGTTTTTTCCCCACCGAAATCGCCCAGTGGAAAATCATCTGACGAATAAAAGGCGCTTTTTGGACTTTATCAAGTACAGCAGAATAAATTTTTTCATAGAAACGCGGTACGGCACACATAAAGGTTGGGCGTACTTCCGTTAATGCTTCACGTACTTGATTGGTGTCTTCGAGATAGCAAAGGATTGCTCCACGATGTAACACATAGGCAACCCAAGCTCGCTCAAAAATATGGCTAAATGGTAAAAAAGAAAGTGAAACCTCATCTTGATTAACATCTAATGCAATATCATGGGCTTCAAGTTGATGCGCCAAGTTATTGTAATCGAGCATTACGCCTTTCGGTTCACCTGTTGTGCCAGAGGTGTAGATGATCGTGAATAAATCATCCATCGTTTTATTTGCTAAGCGAGTTTCAAATTCAGCCTGAAATTCGGCTGTACCTAATTGAATTAAATCGTCCCAATGGCAAGAAAGGGTAGTTTCTGTCAGTTGAATTTGTTCTTTCATGGCCACAATTTTTTGTAATTGAGGACACTGATGCGCAATTTCTAACGCTTGATCATATTGTTCTTGATCACCAACAAACAGAATTTTAACATCGGCATGATTTAAAATAAATTCGGCTTGTTGTGCCGTATTGGTTGCATAAATGGGAACGGTAATAGCACGGACTTGAAGGGCTGCAATATCTGCGATTGTCCAGCGTGACATATTGTGCGCAAAAATCGCAATTTTATCTTGTACTTGAATATTGCAAGCAAGAAAAGCTAATGAAAGCTGATCAAGCTGTTGTTGGAATGCGTTCCATGAAATATCTTTCCACAAGCCATTAATTTTATGGCGAAGTGCGGTTGCATTTTGACGAATTTTTGCCTGTTGACGAATTCGATTGACGAAATGACGTTCTAAATTCATATAAGCCTTATTTGAGCGAACAACTGTACGCTAATATAAACGAAATAAATTTAAAATCTAGTGAAATGTTGTTATTTTGTGAATATAGAATAAATAATAGACATATTTATTTTTCTATTTTTATCTCTGGATGAGAAATAAAGAATTTAAAAATATTGATTAAGTGAAATGGATTGGAAATAAAAAAACCGCTCTAAAAAGAGCGGTTAATTTTTTAGCTATTTTTGATTAGCCTTTGTAGTTGTAAATGTGTGCAACTAAGTCTAATACTTTGTTTGAGTAACCAGTTTCGTTATCGTACCAAGATACTAATTTAACGAAAGAATCAGTTAATGCGATACCCGCATCAGCATCAAATACAGAAGTTAAAGCACAACCGTTGAAGTCTGTAGAAACTACTGCATCTTCAGTGTAACCTAAAACGCCTTTTAATTCGCCGTTGAAAGTTTTACCTTCAGCTGCATCTTTGATTGCTTGTTTGATTTGTTCGTAAGTTGCTGGTTTTTCTAAGTTTACAGTTAAGTCAACTACAGATACGTTTGGAGTAGGAACACGGAACGCCATACCAGTTAATTTACCGTTTAATGCTGGTAATACTTTACCAACAGCTTTCGCAGCACCGGTAGATGAAGGGATGATGTTTTGTGATGCACCACGACCACCACGCCAGTCTTTAGCTGATGGACCATCAACAGTTTTTTGAGTCGCTGTTGTTGCGTGAACAGTAGTCATTAAACCATCTTTGATACCGAAAGTTTCGTGAACAACACGTGCTAAAGGTGCTAAACAGTTTGTAGTACAAGAAGCGTTAGACACGATGTCTTGGCCTGCGTATGCACCGAAGTTTACACCACGTACGAACATTGGTGTGCTATCTTTAGAAGGACCAGTCAATACGACTTTTTTCGCACCAGCAGTGATGTGTTTGCGTGCTGTTTCATCAGTTAAGAATAAACCTGTTGCTTCAACTGCAACATCAACGCCGATCGCACCCCAGTTAAGGTTTGCTGGATCACGTTCAGAAGTAACACGGATGGTTTTACCGTTTACAACTAAGTTACCGTCTTTAACTTCAACAGTACCGTCAAAACGACCGTGAGTTGAATCGTATTTCAACATGTAAGCCATGTATTCAACGTCGATTAAGTCGTTGATACCTACAACTTCGATGTCATCACGTTGTTGTGCTGCACGGAATACGATACGACCGATACGGCCGAAACCGTTGATACCAATTTTAATAGCCATAAGATTTTCACCTTCTATTTTTTAAGTTAAACAAAATCGTTGCTCTAACGAGTTCTCGTGGATTATAGCATGGGCATTTTGATAAAAAAAAGGGTATATACCACTTTTTTGTGATCTCGATCACTTTTTAACAATTTGGTAAAACAAATGAAAATTTGACCGCACTTTTCATTTTCTTTTTGTATAATAAAAACAAACAACAATAAGAGGTTTCAATTATGTCTCAAGGTAATTTATATATTCTTTCTGCACCGAGTGGGGCGGGCAAGTCATCATTAATTTCCGCGTTATTAGAAAAAAATCAAGGCACGAAAAAAATGGTGTCCATTTCACACACAACGCGTTCACCTCGACCAGGCGAAAGTCATGGTGTGCATTATTATTTTGTTTCAGTAGAAGAATTTGAAACCTTAATTGAAAAAGGCCACTTCTTAGAATATGCAAAAGTGTTTGGCGGTAATTATTACGGCACTTCATTGCCAGCAATTGAAGAAAACTTGGCTAAAGGTATTGATGTGTTTTTAGATATTGATTGGCAAGGTGCACAGCAAATTCGTCAAAAAGTACCTTCTGTAAAAAGCATTTTTATTTTGCCTCCATCATTGCCAGAATTGGAGCGTCGCTTGGTTGGACGCGGACAGGATAGCAAAGAGGTCATTGCTGAGCGAATGTCAAAAGCAATCAGCGAAATTTCGCATTATGATGAATATGATTACGTGATTGTGAATGATAATTTTGAACAGGCATTGGCAGATTTACAAAGCATTTTGCAGGCAGAACGCTTGACCAAAGCTTATCAACAAACAGAAAATGCGGACTTAATTCATCAGCTACTAGCAAAATAAGCTTGAATTGAGTACAATATTTTCCCTTTATAGACATTATTTTTAACATCGGAGTAAAACATGGCTCGAGTGACTGTGCAAGATGCAGTAGAAAAAATTGGTAACCGTTTTGATTTAATTTTAACCGCCGCTCGTCGTGCGAGACAATTAGAGTTACATCAAAGTGAGCCGTTAGTGCCGGAAGATAACGATAAACCAACTGTAATCGCATTACGTGAAATCGAAAAAGGGTTAATCAACCAAGAAATCATGGATGCAAAAGAGTATTTAGATGCGGCAGCTTCTCAACGTAGCGAAGAAGTGGCTGTAGCGTTAATCGCAGAATAATCTCATTAAAGTGCGGTCAAAATTAAAGCTATTTTGATCGCCTAGTCTTTCTCTCTACAAAAAGTCAGGTGTCCTTTGGAATTGTTTGCAGATTTAGATCGAATTATTCAGGGGTATTTGCCCGCCGATAAAATTGAATTAATCAAACGTGCATTCGTCATTGCGCGAGATGCTCACGAAGGACAATTTCGCTCAAGCGGCGAACCTTACATTACTCACCCTGTTGCAGTAGCTTCAATTATTGCGGAAATGCATTTAGACCATGAAGCAATCATGGCTGCATTATTGCATGATGTTATCGAAGATACCCCTTATACCGAATCCCAATTAAAAGATGAATTTGGTGCTAGCGTAGCCGAAATTGTTGACGGCGTATCGAAACTAGATAAATTGAAATTCCGTACCCGCCAAGAAGCACAGGTTGAAAACTTCCGCAAAATGATTTTAGCGATGACTCGAGATATTCGCGTCGTCTTAATCAAACTGGCTGACCGTACCCATAATATGCGAACGTTGGGTTCATTGCGTCCGGATAAACGCCGTCGCATTGCAAAAGAAACCTTAGAGATTTACTGTCCCTTAGCCCACCGTTTAGGCATCGAACATCTCAAGAATGAATTAGAAGATTTATCTTTTGAAGCTATGCACCCCCGCCGTTATGAAGTACTTAAAAAGTTCGTCGAACAAGCGCGTGGTTCTCGTCAAGAATTGATTCAACGTATTTCTAATGATATTTCACAGCGTCTTGATAATGTAGGCATTACAAATCGTATTTGGGGACGTGAAAAACATCTTTATAAAATTTACCAAAAAATGCGCATGAAAGATCAGAAATTCCATTCAATTATGGATATTTATGCTTTCCGTGTCATTGTGAATTCAGTTGATGATTGCTATCGCGGATTAGGGCAAATGCATAGTTTGTATAAGCCTCGCCCTGGTAAAGTGAAAGATTATATTGCTGTGCCACGTGCAAATGGCTACCAAGC
>CAKVVS010000131.1:0-4514 GCA_934834395.1 Parahaemophilus parainfluenzae
AGCCATATTGTTGACAGAAGGCTTCATAACGTTTCATTTCTTGGCGATTGTTCTCAGCCACTTTTTCAACAAAGGCATCATCGTTCATCACTGCAATCGCGCTAGTTAAAGCAAGACTATTACAATTAAATGGCTGGCGAACACGATTTAATAAATCTGCGATTTCAGGATTAGAGACCGCGTAGCCAATACGTAACCCCGCCAACCCATAAGCTTTTGATAGAGAGCGTGAAACAATAAGGTTCGGGTATTTTTCCAGTAACGCAAAAGAATTAACCCGTTCGCTTGGATGGGTAAATTCAGTATAAGCTTCATCTAATACCACAATCACATTTTCAGGTACTTTTGCCAAGAAAGCATCCAATTCTGCTTCCGTTAAGAAATTCCCCGTTGGGTTGTTTGGATTGGCAATAAAAATTAGCTTGGTTTTATCTGAAAGTGCGGTCAAAAATCCATTTAAATCATGTCCCCAATTCTTAGCGGGAATTTCTTTCGCAACGGCATTAATGGCTTTTGTCACTAAAGGGTAAACAATAAAAGCATATTGTGAATAAATCACTTCATCATGCTCACCCGCAAAGGTATGAGCAAAGAGCTCTAATAAATCGTTAGAACCATTGCCAAGGGTGATTTGGTTTGGTTGCACACCAAATTTTTTCGCAATAGCTGCTTTAAGTTCAAAACCATTCGCATCAGGGTAGCGAGTTAAATGATCAAGTTGGGCTTGAATGGCTTTTTTCGCACTTTCAGGAAAACCGAAAGGGTTTTCATTCGAGGCAAGTTTAACGATATTAGTAATGCCTAGTTCGCGTTCGAGTTCTTCGATTGGTTTTCCAGCTTGGTAAGGTGAAAGAGATTTTACACCTTGATTGGCGACGTTGATGTATTGCATATGCTTTCCTTATAAAAACGAGCGGGCCTTTCAGCCCGCACGTTGAGTTTAATAAATCAGATAATTAGCTATTTTCAGCTTCAAATTTTTTCATGAATTCAATGAGTGCTTGTACGCCCTCTAATGGCATCGCATTATAGATAGAGGCACGCATGCCACCTAGCACTTTGTGGCCTTTTAAGGCTTGAAGACCGGCAGCTGTAGATTCTGCGACAAATTTAGCATCAAGTTCAGGATTGCCTGTCACAAATGTGACATTCATGGTTGAACGGTTTTCTTTAGCTACAACGTTACGATAGAGTTTACTGCTATCAATGTAGTCATAAAGGGTTTGTGCTTTCACTGCGTTACGTTTTGCAATTTCTTTTAAGCCGCCAATTGCTTGAATGTGTTTGAAAACCAATGAACAGAGATACCACGCAAAGGTTGGTGGGGTATTGATCATAGAGTCAGCATCACGTTGTGTGGCGTAATTCCAAATTGATGGGGTTGCTTGGCGAGCATGACCAATTAGATCATCGCGAATAATCACGAGCGTAATCCCTGCAGGACCAAGGTTTTTTTGTGCACCCGCGTAAATAACACCAAATTTGCTAATATCAATTTCACGAGAAAGGATGTTAGATGACATATCTGCTACGAGAACAGCATTGCCCACATTTGGTACATCAAAAATTTCAACACCGCTGATGGTTTCATTTGGGCAATAGTGAACGTAATCGTATTGTTCCGCAATGTCACTGAAATCAAGATTGGTGATGTGTGTGTGCTCACCATTTTCCACAATGGTAATTTCATCAATTTCAGCAAAGTTACGCGCTTCTTTCGCAGCGGTTGCAGACCAGTGACCGCTATTTAAGTAAAGTGCTTTGCCTTTCTCACCGATTAGGCTCATCGGTAATGCTGCAAATTGACCACGTGCGCCACCTTGTAGGAATAACACTCGATAATTATCTGGAATGTGATACACTTCGCGCAGATCTTTTTCTGCTTGGGTAATCAATTCCATAAAATATTTGCCACGGTGGCTGACCTCCATCACAGACACACCTTGACCAAGCCAGTTAGTTAGCTCAGCTTGTGCTTTGTGTAGTACCTCAGGGAAAATCATGGCTGGCCCAGCACTAAAATTAAAGACTTTTGACATTGTGTTTCCTTATTTTATTTTGAATGGATTCTTCATTTTTACCACTACCGAATAGGATAATCAACTAAATCAAACAGTTTTTTGATCTAATCCATTAATTTAAATTTAAGCTTTTGACGGAGACGAAAAAAAAGGCTACATTACTCCGAGTTTGTTTTTAACTTTGAGAGAGTCGATCATGGGAAATGTAAATAAATCCTTCCAAGAAGTATTAGAGTATGTGCGTTTATATCGTTTAAAAAATAAACTTAAGCGTGACATTGAAGACAACAACCGTAAAATTCGTGATAACCAAAAACGTGTCTTATTATTAGATAACTTAAATCAATATATTCGTGATGATATGAGTATTGAAGATGTTCGTGCGATTATCGAAAATATGCGTGATGACTATGAAGGTCGTGTGGATGAGTACAACATTCGTAATGCGGAACTTTCAACTTTACGCCGTGAAACGAGCAATAAGATGAAAGAACAGAAAAAAGCGCACGCGAAATTAGTGAAAGATTCATCAAATAAAATCACGTTATAAAATCCTAAAAGAAATGACCGCACTTTGTTGAAGTGCGGTCATTTTTTATGGTGTTTTTAGGATGAACTATAAATGATTAAACATCATAAGTGCCCATCACCACAGCTTGATCTAGAATATGCCCTTGCATCGCAAAATGTAGATCATTGAAACGGAATCCTGGTTTAAGGTTAAGTTTGGTATCGAGCGCATACACAATAAGCTCGTAACGATGTAAGCAGTTTGGTGGTGCCATACCACCATAGAATGAGGCTTCTTCAATATCAAATTGACCTAATTTACTCGCCCAAGTATTTGCACCTTGTACATAATCTGTTGCAGTTTGGCTTTCATTTTCTTGGATAACCGTACGTTCAAGATCCGCAATGAGCCAATGAATCCACACAAAACCACTTGCCGTAATCGCATCTTTATCTTCTAAGACAACCGCAAAGGATTTAGTGCCTTGAGGGGCATCGTGAATTTCAAATGGAATAGAGTAGGTCGGCATACCATTTGGGCTAAATTGTGTGCCGCGTTTGCCATATTTGTCTTCAAAAGCACCATTTTGAATGGCTGAACTGGTTACAAACATTGTTTTCTCCTTAATTTCTCACGGAATACACTTTAAATTTGGTGGTTTGAGCAAGTACGTCAAACTTACCGAAATGTTGCGCTAATAAATCGGGATAAGGCAGAAATGCATTAGCAACAATACGAAGTTCGCCACCTGCCGTCAAATGCCATTTTGCTTGTTGAATAAGTTCTTTCGCCGCACGATAAGCTGTATCGATTCCATCGTGGAAAGGCGGGTTTGAAATAATCAGATCAAATTTTCCCTCAATATGGGAAAACACATCACTTGCGATAACCTGACCTTCAAGCTGATTTTCTGCCAGTGTTTGACGAGCGGATTGAATTGCCATTGCATGAATATCGGTCATCGTGACATCTGCTTTAGGATGATGTTTTTTAATCATTGAACCAATAACACCCGCACCACAACCAATGTCTAACACTTTGCCTTGAATTGGTGACGTTAAGGTAGAAAGTAGAAGTGACGTTCCATTATCAAGTTCATTGGCACTGAATACACCCGGCAAGCAGAAAATACGGAGATCGCCTAATGCATCATTTTGGTAGCATTTCCAATAAGATTGAAGCTCAAAGTGCGGTTGTTTTTGTAAGGCAAAATGGTATAAACCGCAACGACGCGCAGAGTCGATTTTGCCAATTTCACCATAAGGTTCAAGCAGTTTTTCAGCTGAACGGACGCCACAACGATTTTCACCGATAATCAACACTTCTTGACCAATTTTACTTTTGGCGAGTAGTTGCATCAGCTGAAAATTCACTTCTTGTTTATTCTTCGTCCAATAATAAATAATCAAATCGGCTTGCGGCTGAAATTCAACCTCAAAATTGACCGCACTTTGGGTTTTGGCATAATCAAAATACCAACTCCAAACCTGCACAGATTGGCAATGTTTTTTCAATATTTGAGGAAAATCATCATTAATGCCACCGGCAAGAAGAATTGATTTACCGTTAAAAAGGGGAAGGTGGCGTTGTAAAACTTCGCTTTCGAGAGAAATCACGCTTTAAATCCTGTGGGTTATTGGTTAAAATTACGCGTTATTCTAGCAAAAGAAAACGATTTAAACGTATTTATTAAGGAATTATTTATGAAAAAAATCATCACCGCAGTCGCAATGGCAAGTTTATTGTCTGGTTGTCAATTAATCGAACAACTTCAAGGTAGCAAAGAAAAACCTTCAACCTTACCAACAAGCTCAACAGTTGAATTACCTGCTGCACAAGCACAAAGCTTAGATGCACAGTTTGAGCGTATCAAAAAAGGTAACCAAGAAGTGACATTCAACGGCGAGAAATTCTATAAACAAACAAAAGCCTTTGATAAATCAGAAGATCCGCGTTTCTTAAGTGGTGCATCTAGTGTAGAT
>CAKVVS010000132.1:0-4512 GCA_934834395.1 Parahaemophilus parainfluenzae
GTACAAGCCAGACTTGTGGCACGCCAAGCTGCTCAGCAAGCAAAGTGGTTAAACCAATTTCGCTTTGATCTTTATGCACGCTCAGACCACAAGGCTTGTAAATAATGATAAAATCATCGGTCTGATAAACAATGTCTAATTTCATAAGTGCGGTTAAAAATTAATGAATTTTGAACATATTATACTGGTTTATATTATTCCCGTGTTAATTTGGGTGGCAGTTATTTCTGTCACCTTGCGTTTGCTCGTCAAAAAACAAGCGGTTTCCGCTACGTTGTCATGGCTGATGATTATTTACCTCGTGCCGCTGATTGGTGTCATTGCCTATTTAATTTTTGGTGAAGTGAAACTCGGTGCTCGCCGTGCCAAAGCATTTCAGTTGTTAAAACCTAAATACATCAAATGGCTTAATCTGCTTTCAGAGCAAAAAGATGTGGTCACTCACTCTAAAGACCCACGTTATCGTGCTTTATTTAAATTAGTCCACCAACGCTTAGGCATTCCGAATATTCGAGGAAATGAATTACATATTCTCGATACCCCGGAAACCATTATTCGAAGTATCATCGGTGATATTCAACAAGCTCGCCATTCCATTAATATGGTCTTTTATATTTGGAGTAATGATGGGTTAATTAATGAGGTTAAACAAGCGTTAGAAGAAGCTGTGCAACGTGGCGTAAAAGTTTGTCTTTTACTGGATTCCGTTGGTAGTAGAGCCTTTCTTAAAAGTGTTATTTGTAAAGAAATGCGAGCGAAAGGCATTGAGATTACAGAAGCGCTACACGTAAACTTATTCCGTATGTTCTTCAACCGAATTGATTTACGCCAACACCGTAAAATTATCGTCATTGATAATCAAATTGCCTACACAGGTAGTATGAATATGGTAGATCCGAATTTCTTCAAGCAAGATAGCAACGTAGGCAATTGGATAGACGTGATGGTGCGAATCAACGGTCCTGTTTCGCCAATTTTAAATAGCTTACATGCTTGGGATTGGGAAATTGAAACGACAGAAGAATTACCCCTGTTATTACCAAATTACCCGCTCGTGGAAATTGATGATAATGACACCCATTCTGTGCAAGTCATTGCGAGCGGTCCTGCGTTCCCAGATGACTTAATTGCGCAATCTCTTGCAACAGTTATTTATGCGGCAAAAGAAAGCATTGTGATCACATCACCTTACTTTGTGCCAAGTCACAATATTGCTGAAGCATTACGTATTGCCGCATTCCGTGGTGTTGATATCACGCTTATTTTACCTAAAAACAATGACTCCTTGATGGTTCGTTGGGCGAGTCGAACATTCTTTGATGATTTACTCAAAGCTGGCGTCAAAATTTATCATTTTGAAGCAGGGCTTCTGCATACTAAAAGTGTGTTAATCGATAATAAACTTGCACTCGTTGGTACAGTAAATATGGATTTACGTAGCTTCTTGCTTAACTTTGAAATCACTGTTGCTGTAGAAGATCGTAATTTTGCCAATGAAGTCGCTACACTTCATGAAAATTATTTAGCGAATTCTTCTGCACTCAATATGCAAGAATGGATCAATCGTCCTTTCTATCATCGAATCATAGAGCGGTTATTTTTCTTGTTTAGTCCATTACTCTAATTTTCACAATAAATACAAGAAGGGCGTACATAAGTACGCCCTTTCTTTTTATCTTTTATGATTAACGTTTTTTCACGATAAACACCAAAGCTACTAAAACAGCTGCTGTTGTCACAAATCCAGCTAAACCAGATTCTGTAAAGCCAACCACAATGTAGCCCACAGCACTTGCTGTCGCAACAGTTGCCGCATAAGGTAATTGTGTCGTGACGTGATCCATGTGGTTACATTTTGCTCCAGTTGATGACAGAATCGTTGTATCCGAAACCGGTGAACAGTGGTCGCCACATACCGCGCCAGCCATGACGGCAGATAGGCAAGGAAGTAATAACTCTGGAGCAGAGTTGGTCGCCATTGCAGCTGCGATTGGTAACATAATGCCAAATGTCCCCCAACTTGTCCCGGTTGAGAATGCCATTGCTGAACCAAGGATAAATAAAATCACAGGTAAAAATTGAACAGGAATACTGCCACTCACTAAAGAAGATAAGTATTTACCGGTTTGTGCATCACCCACCACTTTATTGATTGTCCACGCAAAGAATAGGATTGCAATTGCACCTAACATAGATTTAATACCGGCAATCCACGCCTTTCCGTATTCTTGTAAAGAAACTTGACGCTCAAGAATAATCAATAATGTTGACATAGCAACCGCACTTGAACCACCAACAACAAGCGAAATACCTACTGTTGTATTTTCAAATGCACCTAAGAGGCTAAATGGTTTTCCATCTGCCGCTAAAGCCTCACTACCCGTATGAATCATCATGAAAACAGTGACGGTAATTAAGACTAAAATCGGTAAAATTAAGTTGCGAACTTTACCTTTCACACCTTCAATGACTTCTTCTTTATAATCTCGCTCCATAGCTAATTTTTCATGACGTGCCATTGATGCAATATCAAAGGAGAAATAAGCCACAAAGAACACCATCAATAATGAGAAAATCGCATAGTAGTTCATTGAACTCATGGCAACGAATGCCCCCATCGGTGTATAAGAGGTAATAGAATATGTCGCCAATAGACCTGCCACGAGTGTAATAATGTATGCACCCCAGCTTGATACCGGCATCATGACACACATTGGTGCAGCAGTGGAGTCAAGGATATACGCTAATTTAGCACGAGAAACTTTAAAACGATCGGTTACTGGACGTGCAATGGCACCCACTGCAAGACTATGGAAATAATCATCAATAAAGGTTACAAACACTAAAGATGCCGCTAATAATTTCGCACCACGACGACCTTTAATTTTATTTTGTGCCCACTCAGCAAATGCACGGTTGCTGCCTGATACGGTTAAAAGTGCGGTCAATACGCCAAGTAAAACTAAGAAAAAGACGATATTCATATTTGAATTCATGCCTTCTTCGCTACTATAAACTAATGCCACAACATTATCTTTTAAATAAATAAGTGCATTCAATGGGTTGAAATCAACCAACATTAACGCACCGACAATAATCCCTGCACTGAGGGACACCAAAACCCGACGAGTTGCAATTGCTAAAATAATCGCAAGTAATGCGGGTATAATTGAATAAATAGATGAAGAATAATCGACTAGTTCCATTAAGTTATACCTAATAATTTAATGGAGACAACGGCAAGAAAAGACACAATTATGACCAGACCGAACCGTAGCGCTCCATAGTTAATACACAAAAACTATGACAGTCACGTTCCTTTCGAAGACGTGACCAACCGAATAAGATGACGCCTATTCGATTTCGGCAATCATTCCTTTCCTTTCCCTTCAACGCTATCCACTCCAGGAAAATACTTATAATGACCGCACCTCTACTGTTGTATAGGATGGTGAGAGATTACATTAAAATGAATAAAATTACCAATAAAATCTTGCACTTTCAGTGAAATCTATTCTTTTATTAAAAATGACGTATTAAGTTGTTAATTCATTGTTACACAATTTTATGAGTAAACGATTGCAATAGTATAGAAAACAGGTCACTCCATAATATGGAGTATGATGAGATCAGACCAATTAATTCTTTAATTTAGGCGAATTAATATTTACCAAATATATTATTTTCGTTATTATTGACTTCCTTAAAATAATTAAGCATTCACACACATAAAAAAGAGGACATCATGAGCGAATTAACAAAAGGTTTAACTAACCTTCGTAGTTTACGCGCCGCTGTACGCGATTTAACATTAGAACAAGCTGAAAGTTCACTTTTAAAATTACAAGCTGCAGTTGAAGAAAAACGTGCTCAAGCAGCTGAAATTGAACAAGCTGAACAAGAGCGTCGTGCGCGTATCGCAAAATATAAAGAATTAATTAAACAAGAAGGCATCACTGCGGAAGAATTGACTGCCATTATTGGTATTGCACCTTCTTCAATTCGTAAAAAACGTGAACCTCGCCCAGCAAAATACAAATATACTGATGAAACTGGTCAAGAAAGAACATGGACAGGTCAAGGCCGTACACCTCGTGTGATTCAAAAAGCCTTAGATAAAGGTGCCTCTTTAGCTTCTTTTGAAATCTAATTTCACATTAATAATGTAGAACCCATTTTTATGGGTTCTCTTTTTTTATTTATCTTGCAAAATATTCATTATGTTAGAAAAGAAAATATTACTGACCGATTGTCCTGATGATAAAGGCTTAATCGCTAAAATCACCAACATTTGTTACAAACATCAATTAAATATCCTTCACAATAATGAGTTCGTTGATTTCGAAACAAAGCATTTCTTTATGCGTACCGAATTGGAAGGCATTTTTAATGAAGAAACCTTGTTAGCTGACTTAAATTATAGTCTTCCGGCGGGGACAAATTGCCGCCTAATCAGCGCTAAACGTAAACGTATCGTAATTTTAGTGACCAAAGAAGCGCACTGTTTAGGTG
>CAKVVS010000133.1:0-313 GCA_934834395.1 Parahaemophilus parainfluenzae
GAAGTGGGCATGGGCACCATTTTCTGGGGCTCAATTGGTTTATTTGTTTTAACCTTATTCCAAATCCGTTATTGGTTAATGGCTTCGATTCCGCTTTCGCTGCGCGTGGGAATCGGTGCGGGAATCGGCTTCTTTATTGCCTTAATTGGCTTTAAAAATATGGGATTGGTAGTAGCGAATCCTGCAACTTTAGTGGCATTAGGCAATTTACATGATCCGAAAATTCTGCTTGGCGTATTAGGTTTCTTCATTATCGTAGTTTTAGCTGCTCGTAATATTTTCTCTGGAGTCTTAATTTCTATCGCGGTAGTGA
>CAKVVS010000133.1:323-4456 GCA_934834395.1 Parahaemophilus parainfluenzae
ACTTTTAGTTGATGATCAAGTCACTTTCCACGGCATTGTTTCTATGCCACCAAGTTTAGGTGCGGTTGTGGGTAAAGTTGATATTGCTGGTGCTTTAGATACCGCATTACTCGGCATTATTTTCTCATTCTTATTAGTAAACCTATTTGACTCATCAGGCACCTTATTAGGCGTGACCGATAAAGCGGGCTTTAGCGATGAAAAAGGTCGTTTCCCGAAAATGAAACAAGCCCTTTATGTGGATAGCGTGAGTGCCGTTGTTGGTTCTTATATTGGAACATCGGCTATCAGTACCTATATCGAAAGTGGTGCAGGGGTTTCTGTCGGTGGTAGAACAGGTTTAACGGCAGTAACAGTCGGGGTTTTATTTTTACTTACCATTTTCTTCTCGCCACTTGCTAGTGTCGTACCGGCTTATGCAACCGCAGGGGCATTAGTCTATGTAGGAATTTTAATGGCATCTAGTCTTATTCGTGTACACTGGGATGATTTAACCGAGGCTACGCCTGCTTTTATCACCGCCGCCATGATGCCATTTACCTATTCAATAACTGAAGGTATCGCATTTGGTTTTATTAGCTATTGCGTCATGAAGGCCTGTACAGGTAGAATACGCGAGATCAATGCCCCAGTGTGGGTAGTGTCTTTACTGTTTGTAGCCAAGTTCGTTTGGGTTGGCTAATTTCATACAGGCGTAAATTATTGCGCCTTCATTTTTATCGCATGCAACAAGGAGTACAACATGCAAAATCTTTTATTTATCGTTAACGATTCACCATACGGTGGTGAAAAAACCTTTAATGCATTACGTTTTGCTATTAATCTGCAAGAAGATCACGGCAAAGAAGTAAACATTAAAGTGTTTGCTTTTTCGGATTCTATTTTAAGCGGTATTGCGGGTCAAAACCCAAATGAAGGCTCAAACGTTCAACAACTTATCGATATCTTAGTCGCTCAAGGCGCTGAAGTTAAATTATGCACCAGCTGTGTAAAAGCTCGTGGTTTATTAGGTGCTAAATTAATTGATGGAGTGACTCTTGGCACCCTAGCTGATGTTTCTGAATGGACATTATGGGCGGATAAAGTTTTAACGTTCTAATTTCTGATAAAACTGACAAAATAAAAAGGTGTAATCAATAGATTGCACCTTTTTAATTCTATATAGTCGGTTTAAGTTTTTAAACCTCGCCACCAATCCCAACAAATTTCTCAACAAAGGCAACAATCTTTTGGAAAATGCTTTGTTTTTTTGTGAGATATTGCGGATTAAGCGGACTCATTTTCGGTAGAGCATCATTTAAATCTGTACCTTGTTCACTAGCATATCCGCGTTTTAGGGATACGTTAATATAACGCTTCGCAGCATCAATATTCAGCCCTTCACTGCTAATTAATTCGTCAGCTTCCTTCTGTTGCTCTTTTTGAGCAAATTGGAAGAAGGATTCAATAATACCGGCTTTATCGACAATGCTATCTAAGTCAGTTTGATTGATAAAATCTACGATCAAACTTTCTTTGGCTCGATTACCTAGGCTAGCTCGGATTGTGGTTCGAATTTCATCAATCAGCTCAGCTTTATTTTTCATTTTCTTGTTGTGTTCAAAAATCAATTCTAAGATGTAATCTAGATTGATTTCTTGAGATTTTAATAAATCTACCTCAAACACCACATCGTCCCAATCAATAGTCGATTTGGCTTTTTCCTCGCCATCTTTTTGACGACGGAGCCAATCCCGAATATCGTTGTAAGTCGAACGGTAATTTTGAATGCGGCGTTCGCTTGGCATATCAATAGGTTTCATTTCAGCAAAAGCTTCGTCCGTTAAATAATATTTTTCTTTAAAGGCTTCAACGGCTTTTTCATCGCTGGTATCGAGCGATTGAAATGCTTGTAAAGCAGCGAACTCATCATAGTTTTGCAGAATATTTTCAACCCGCAAATATTCACCAAATAATTTTACAAAGTCTTTCTTGTCTTTGTCCGTTTGAATTACATCTGGATCCGGAAAGCGTTCTTGCAACTCAGCAATAATCTCTAGATACCCACGACGAGCTTCACCTGCATCGGTAAAGCCTTCCATATATTCTTGGTAACTTTTTTCTAATACGATATTGCGCGTATTAGATTTACCGAAAAGGGTAATCGCATCAATGGTATCTTGTTCCAAATCCCGGAAAGTGACGATATTGCCAAAACTTTTGGTGCTGTTGTAAATGCGGTTTGTACGAGAGTAAGCTTGAATCAAACCATGGTAACGTAAGTTTTTATCTACAAATAATGTGTTTAAGGTTGGTGCATCAAAACCGGTTAAAAACATCCCAACGACAATCAGTAAATCCACTTCTTTGTTTTTGACGCGTTTGGCGAGATCACGATAGTAGTTTTGGAACGATTTCGCATCCACATCATAATTAGTGGCAAAATAGCCGTTGTAATCATCAATGGCCGATTTTAAAAATTCCTTAGCCGAGGAGTTCATCGCCTCCACTTCAAAACTTTCATCGACAATATCCCCAATCGCATCTTGCTCTTCATTCGCGGCAAACGAAAAGATTGTTGCAATTTTAAGTGGATTTTTGACCGCACTTTGTAACTGTTTAAAAGTTTGGTAGTAAACTTTGGCCGCATCCACACTACTTACCGCAAACATGGCATTAAAGCCATTGTTACCGGCATTAAAGCGATGGGTCTTTTGTTTGAAATTATCTAAAACATATTGGGCAATTTGCTCAATACGTTTAGGTTGTAAAAAGGCTTGTTTTTTCTCGAGTTTTGTCAGCTCTTCAAGATTCTTTTCAGTTTCAATGCTCTTGAATTGCGGTCGTACATCATTGTAATCCACTTTAAATTTCAGCACTTTTTCGTCACGAATCGCATCGGTGATAATGTAAGAATGGAGTTCAATGCCAAAAACACTCGCTGTAGTTTCAGCACCTAATGCGTTAGTTGGGAAAATAGGCGTACCGGTAAAACCAAATTGATAGTATTTTTTAAATTTTCTCGTTAGATTTTTTTGCGCTTCACCAAATTGAGAACGATGACATTCGTCAAAGATAAAAACAACCTGTTTATCGTAAATCGGTAATTTATCTTCCGATTTCATCAGGTTGTTGAGTTTTTGAATGGTGGTAACAATGATCTTATTATCGTCTTTTTCGATATTGCGTTTTAGCCCTGCCGTACTTTCCGAACCATTCACGCTATCCGGTGAAAAGCGTTGGTATTCTTTCATAGTTTGATAGTCCAAATCCTTTCTATCTACCACGAAGAATACTTTTTCAATAAAGTCTAATTCCGTTGCAAGGCGTGCGGCTTTAAAGCTGGTAAGCGTTTTACCTGAGCCGGTGGTATGCCAAATGTAGCCACCACTTTCTTTATTGCTCCAATTTTTCGCCTGATATGAACTTTTAATTTTCCATAAAATACGCTCGGTAGCGGCAATTTGATAGGGGCGCATAATCAATAGGGTATCGGAAACATCAAACACGCAGTAATTCACCAACACATTAAGCAGAGTGTGTTTTTGTAGGAATGTCGCTGTAAAATCCTTTAAATCTTTAATCAGAGTAGTTTTCGCCGTTGCCCAATTCATTGTGAAGTCATAGCTATTCTTATCGCGCTTGGTGGTATTGGCAAAATAGCGAGTATCCGTGCCATTAGAAATGACAAAAATCTGAATATATTTAAAGAGAGAATTTTCTTTATTGAAACTTTCTTTGCTGTAGCGATGAATTTGATTAAAGGCTTCACGAATTGCCACGCCACGTTTTTTCAGTTCAATATGCACAAGGGGTAAGCCATTCACCAAAATCGTCACATCATAACGATTGTCATAGCTGCCGGTTTGCTCAAATTGATTGATGACTTGCAGGGCATTGTTGGCAAGATTTTTCTTATCTAGCAGATAAATATTCTGAATGTGTCCATCATCAAATACAAAATCATAAATATAGTCATCATGAATTTTACGGGTTTTCTCAATCAGACTATCGCTCAGTTTATCCAAATATTCCTCTAAAAAACGTTGCCATTCCGCATCGGAGAAAACTACATTATTTAAGCGTTGTAATTGTGCCCGTAAATTTTTAATTAACGCATCATGACCATTGAGACCTTGCAAATACTCATAGCC
>CAKVVS010000134.1:0-4449 GCA_934834395.1 Parahaemophilus parainfluenzae
ATTTTGGGGTGTGAATGGAGTGATAAAGAGTCAAATTTATCTATTCATTTAGGACAAGTTATTTCACGTGGTGATCGAATGGAATTCACCATTCAGAAATCCGTAGAGTTGGGTGTGAATGTGATTACACCATTATGGTCAGAACGATGTGGCGTGAAGCTAGACGGCGAACGCATGGATAAGAAAATTCAACAATGGCAAAAAATTGCTATTGCCGCTTGTGAACAATGTGGACGTAATGTTGTACCAGAAATTCGTCCGTTAATGAAATTACAAGATTGGTGTGCTGAAAATGATGGTGCGCTAAAATTGAATTTACATCCAAGAGCCCAATATTCAATTAAAACCTTACCTTCCATTCCAAAAGAAGGGGTTCGTTTACTTATTGGTTCAGAAGGTGGTTTATCACCTCAAGAAATCGTTCAAACTGAACAACAAGGATTTACTGAAATTTTATTAGGAAAGCGTGTGTTACGCACAGAAACGGCTTCTTTAGCAGCTATTAGCGCGTTACAAATTTGTTTTGGAGATTTGGGATAATGATGGATTTACAAGGGCAATTTTTAATTGCGATGCCACAGTTGGAGGATTATTTCCAAAATACCGTGGTGTATATGTGCGAGCATAATGAGCAAGGTTCGATGGGTTTAGTGATTAATCAACCCACCGATTTAAGCATTGCTGAGTTGTATTCAAAAATGAATTTTATGATGAAAAATGACCGCACTTTTAGCAATGAACTTGTGCTTGCGGGTGGCCCAGTACATTCTGAGCGTGGTTTTATTTTGCATAAGAAAACCGCGAAAGAATTTGAGCATAGTTATAAAATTACCTATGAAATGTTTCTGACCACTTCGGCAGATATCGTGGAAACCTTTGGTTCAGAGGATGCGCCCGAAAAATATCTTGTTGCTCTCGGTTGTGCAAGTTGGACAGCTGGACAGTTAGAACAAGAGATTGCAGATAATGCGTGGTTAGTCGCACCTGCTTCAGACACCATTTTATTTGAAACGATTTATGAAGATCGTTATCCTGCCGCGAATCAATTATTAGGGATTAATCCTCATAATTTTGTTTTTTCACAAGTGGGGCATAGTTAATGGGCATCACAGCAATCGCGTTTGATTTTGGCACAAAAAGCATTGGTTGTGCAGTCGGGCAAAGTATCACAGGTACGGCACAAGCCTTACCTGCATTTAAAGCGCAAGATGGGATTCCAAACTGGGATGCTATTGAAAAATGTTTAAAGGATTGGAAGCCTGATGTTATTGTGGTGGGATTGCCTTTAAATATGGATGGTACCGAGCAAGATTTAACACTTCGTGCGAAAAAATTTGCCAATCGCTTAAATGGTCGTTTCGGTATTAAAGTAGAACTGCAAGATGAGCGCTTAACGACGGTTTCTGCTAGAGATGAAATTTTCCAGCGTGGCGGTTATCGTGCCCTTAATAAAGGCAAAGTCGATGGAATTTCTGCTTGTCTGATTTTAGAAAGTTGGTTCGAAAGTTATTCAGAATAAGCCAAAAATAAACCGCACTTTAATGTGCGGTTTGTTGTATTTATGAGTTTATTTTTTTATCCAAATCAGACTCGCCATTCGGCCTGTTTTGCCATCTCGACGATAGGAAAAGAAGCTCTCTTTTTCTGTGAATGTGCAATGTTCCCCACCGTAAATTTGGGTAATCCCTAATTTATTGAGGCGTTGTGTAGCGATTTGATAAAGATTGCCGAGGTATTTTCCTACTTCATTCGGATCGGGTCGAAAAGCCGTTTCTGCAATCGGGTCAAAAGCCATAAATTGCTTAATTACTTCTTTACCAACTTGGAATGCATTAGGGCCGATAGCAGGCCCAAACCACGCAATAATCTCTTCGGGGGCAGATTGGAAACATTTCACGGTTTCTTCTAATACACCATCACAGAGTCCACGCCAGCCCGCATGGGCTGCTGCCACTTCAGTGCCTTGCTTATTGGTGAATAAAACTGGCAAGCAATCAGCCGTCATCACCAAACAGACTTGGTTAGGTTGATTGGTGTAAACTGCATCAGCTTCAAAATTATTTCCCTCATAAGGTACTGTAATCACACGAGTGCTGTGCGTTTGAGTTAAAAACAACGGGAAATGTGGCAGATTAAATTTTTCAACCAATAAAGTGCGGTTAGTTTTGACCGCACTTTTATCATCTTCGACATGATCACCCAAATTGAAACTATCGAAAGGCGGCAGGCTTACGCCACCTTCTCTTGTGGTTGTAACAGCTTGGATATGTGGTGGAACATTCCAGTTTGGAACAATGGTTTTCATCTTAATAATCCAACTCGTCTTTGTGTTCGAGGTAATCCGCTTTTAAGGCATGCAGTAGTTCGACAAAGTCATCCGGCAATGGCGCATACCATTCCATCATTTCTCCCGTAATTGGGTGAGCTAAACGCAACATAACCGCATGTAAGGCTTGGCGTTTAAAATTGCGTAGCACTTCAGTAAAGGCTTCGCTTGCATTTTTAGGTGGGCGAGGACGACCACCATAAGTTTGATCGCCTAATAATGGATGTGCAATATGCGCCATGTGCACACGAATTTGGTGAGTACGGCCCGTTTCTAAACGTAAGCGTAAACGCGTGTAATTACGGAAATTCTCCATAATGCGATAGTGCGTCACAGCCGGTTTACCCATTGGGTGAACCGCCATCAATGTGCGTTTTGTCGCGTGGCGAGCCATTGGCTGATCTACTGTGCCACCTTTGGTCATAATGCCACTGGCGACGGCTTCGTATTCACGAGTGATCTTACGTTTTTGTAAGTCACGTACAAGTTTGGTTTGTGCTGGAATGGTTTTAGCAACAACCATGAGACCCGTTGTGTCTTTATCTAAACGATGCACAATCCCTGCGCGCGGTACTTCCGCAATAGGTGGATAGTGATAGAGTAGCGCATTAAGCACGGTACCATCCGGATTGCCTGCACCAGGGTGAACCACGAGATCTTTAGGTTTGTTAATCACGATAATATCGTCATCTTCATAAACGATATTGAGCGGAATATTTTGTGGCTCAAAACGGTTTTCATCTTCCACTTCTACCGAAATTTCAATTTGCTCTCCGCCATAAACTTTTGCACGGGGAATATCGGCAATTTCGCCGTTCATTTTTACCTGTTTTGCTTCAATCCAGGTTTTTAAACGCGAACGGGAATATTCTGGGAACAACTCTGCGAGGGTTTGGTCTAAACGCTGTCCCATTTGTTCGGGCTGAATTTCAGCCGTTAAGGTAATTTGTGGCATAAAAAATCCATCTAAAAATTTAAAAAGTTGGCTTATTGTGTAATGTTCTATACAATATTCGTCAATTGTAACTTATTTATTGATTTTCGTAAAAATTAAGGAAAAAAGAATGCGTAAAATAAAATCTCTCGCGCTTATTGCACTTACCTCATTCGCTATTGCAGCTTGTAGCAGTGGTAATAAAGAAGTGGAGCAAGCTTCTGTTGATGAGCTTTATGCAAAAGGCGCGGCTGCATTACAAGAAGGAAGTTATTCTGACTCGATTCGTTATTTAAAAGCAGCGACAGAGCGTTTCCCTGGTAGTACTTACCAAGAACAAGCAATGCTTGATTTAATTTATGCAAACTATAAAACGCAAGATTACACCGCAACGTTGGTAACTGTAGATAACTACTTACACCAATTCCCACAAAGTCCAAACCGTGACTATGCAGTGTATATGGCGGGTTTAACAAACTTAGCAACGGCCGATAACATGATTCAAGATTTCTTTGGTATCGATCGTGCAACGCGTGAAACAACATCAATGAAAACCGCGTTTTCAAACTTCCAAAGCTTAGTGCGTGCGTTCCCAAATAGCCCATATTCACAAGATGCAGTAGCACGTATGGCATACATCAAAGATTCATTAGCTCGTCATGAATTAGAAATTGCAAAATTCTATGCAAAACGTGATGCGTGGGTCGCAGTATCAAATCGTGTAGTAGGTATGTTGCAACAATATCCGGATGCAAAAGCAACTTACGAAGGTTTATTCTTAATGAAAGAAGCATACGAGAAAATGGGTTTACAACAATTAGCAAGTCAAACTCAACAAGTCATCGATGCAAATAAAGATAAACAATTTGCGGATGTGAAAAAACCGGAAGAGTCTGATTTAATTCAACCGGTTAAAAAATAATCCCGTCCCTTGTGGGACGTGCTTGAATAGGCAAAATTATTCAAATAAAGGCTAGTCAAACCAATCAAATTGAGCTAGTATAAATTTAAAAGATTTCCTGGGGTGTTCGTGGATGGGTTATGTCCCTGAGCCGATACTTAGAACTTTATAAATCGGTTTCCCGCCATTGGTGTGTAGGCTTGACCTTTGACTTTGTCATTGGACTAAAGAAACCTAAAAATGGCCTTACCGGTTTCCTTGGACCGTCGGGTTCAAGGACTACTACTC
>CAKVVS010000135.1:0-4449 GCA_934834395.1 Parahaemophilus parainfluenzae
TCTCTGTTGAATGCTGATTCCCCTTTTGTCGCATTGCACCATGAAGTGGTGGATTGGTTACAGGCGCGCCGCCAATCAACCGTTTTTGATGATAGTCATTTGCAGGTAATGTTTAGCCAATGTAAAAAATTGGTTGAGCGTTTGCAAAAACGTGGAGCAATGGTGGGCTCTTCTTTAAATACGGCTTATTTATTGGAGCGTCTTTCTCAGACCTTAGAGCGATTGGAAACCTTGATGGCGATTTTTGTTTCAAATCGCTATTTACCACGCCGAATATTGTTATTAACCGGCTGTTTTGCCCGTGCAGCAGCAGAAAAACATAGCATCACCCGATTATGGAAACAAAGCTCAAGATTAATCTCACGTAGCATTACCCAAAATGCGGGCGACCACGGCGAGCACTACATTACGCGAGATAAAAAAGAGTATTGGGCAATGTTTTATTCTGCGGCAGGTGGTGGTGTATTAATTGCACTGATGGCGCTATTTAAAATCTATCTAGGTAGCATTATTGATGACAAAGTCTGGAAAGGCATTGCAGAAGGCTTAAATTACGGCTTAGGTTTCATGGTGATCTTTATGCTGCATTTCACGGTTGCAACCAAACAGCCAGCTATGACTGCAGCCCGTTTTGCTGAGGCTGTTGAGAAAACGCCTCAAGGTAAAAGCGTCAATATGAAATTAGCCCAATTATTAGTGGATGTATTTCGCTCTCAAAGTATTGCGGTGCTAGGTAATGTGCTCATTGCGATGGGCTTAGCGGCATTGATTGCGTTTGGTTACCAATATAAAACAGGTGAGCCGTTGATGAATGCTGATCAAATCGCGTATCAGTTGCATAGCATTGATCCTTTCGCGGGAACCTTATGGTTTGCAGCCATTGCAGGTGTATGGTTATTTTGCTCAGGGATTATTTCGGGCTATTTTGATAACCGAAGCAATTATTTGAATATGCGCATGCGTTTAACCCAACATCCGTTATTGAAAAAATTAATGTCTGAGAAATCTCGCGTTAAATTTGCTAATTATATGCATGAGAATTATGGCTCGCTTATCGGTAACCTTTGCTTTGGTATGTTGCTTGGTATTACGGGTGTGGTAGGTTACTTAACGCACCTTCCGTTAGATATTCGTCATGTGGCATTTTCATCTGCGAATGTAGGCTATATTGCTGTGAGCGGACAATTCACCTACTCATTGCTTTTACAATGCATTGGTTTTGTATTGTTGATTGGTTTAGTGAATTTAATTGTCAGTTTTTCATTAACGCTTTGGGTCGCACTGCGTTCTTTGAATGCGGAAATTGAGAGCTGGTGGCCAATTTGGCATGAAGTTTGTCAAATTGTGAAAAAACGTCCATTAAGCTTATTTCTTCCTGTTCAATTAGATAAATAATCGGCTTAAGTGCGGTCAAAAATATCAACGTTTTTGACCGCACTTTCTTTTCGACAAATTTAATTTGCGTTATCATGTTGCTCATCTAATGCTATAACTTTATGAATTATTCTAATGAAACCTACATTTCTTGAACTTCGTCACCTAAGAACCTTGCTTGCTTTAAAGGAAACAGGCAGCGTTTCAATGGCAGCAAAACGTGTTTATTTAACACAATCGGCACTTTCTCATCAAATTAAGTTAATGGAAGAGCAATTCGGTTTACCTCTTTTTGAGCGTAAAAGTAACCCAGTGCGTTTTACAGCCGCAGGCGATCGCTTGATTCGTCTTGCCAATGAAATTCTTCCGAAAGTGGTTGATGCAGAACGTGAGCTTGCTCGCGTAAAACACGGTGATGCAGGGCAATTACGAATTGCAGTAGAGTGTCATACTTGCTTCGACTGGTTAATGCCAGCGATGGATGAGTTTCGTCAGCATTGGAGCTTAGTGGAGTTGGATATTGTGTCAGGTTTCCATACCGATCCTGTAGGATTGTTATTGTCTCATCGTGCAGATTGGGCGATTGTCTCCGACGTTGAACAAAACGATGATGTTTTATTTAAGCCGCTGTTTTCTTATGAAATGGTGGGGATTTGTTCTAAAGATCATCCATTAGCGAATAAAGATGTTTGGCAGGCAGAAGATTTTGCTGAAGAAACTTGGGTAACCTATCCCGTTCCTGATGATATGTTAGATTTATATCGTCAAGTATTAAAACCAAAAGGTATTAATCCTCCACGTCGTACAACGGAGCTAACGATCGCCTTGATCCAGTTAGTAGCGAGTCGTCGAGGCATTGCTACCGTGCCTTATTGGGCGGCATTACCTTATTTAGAAAAAGGGTATGTGGTAGCGCGTAAAATTACAGAAGAAGGATTGTACAGCAACCTTTATGCAGCGATTCGCAAAGAAGATGCGAATTTAGCTTATATCGAAGATTTCCATCAAACAGTAAAAGCACAAAGTTTTTCGACCTTACCTGGTTTGTCTGTTTTAGAGTTGTAGTAGGTCAATATGTCAGAAGTCGTGACAGAAAATCCCATCAAAGCCGCGGCAAAAGCGGCATTTCCTTACAGCATGCCAATGCTTGCCGGCTTTTTATTTTTAGGCATAGCATACGGCATTTACATGAAAGCACTTGGATTCGGTGTTTGGTTCCCTGTGGCAATGGCAGCGCTCATTTATGCAGGCTCCGTGGAATTTATTGCAGCTGCCGCCTTAGTTATGCCTTTTTCGCCTTTAAGTGTTGCGTTGGTTACGCTGATGGTAAGTGGTCGCCAAATTTTTTATGGCATTTCCATGTTAGAAAAATATGGTGCTCAACTCGGGAAAAAACGTTGGTATTTAATTAGTACCCTAGTCGATGAAAGTTTTTCCCTTAACTATATGGCGAAGATCCCCGATCATTTAGATAAAGGCTGGTATATGTTCTTTGTCAGTTTTTATCTTCATCTCTATTGGGTCGTTGGCGCTGGATTAGGTAATCTATTTGGTTCAATCATTCCTTTTGATTTAAAAGGGGTAGAGTTTGGTATGACCGCACTTTTCCTCGTGATTTTTGCTGAAAACTGGCTCAAAGAAAAATCTCATGAAAGTTCATTATTAGGTTTAAGTGTGGCTTTTGCATCGCTATTAATTGTTGGAAAAGAGCATTTTTTAGTGCCAACACTCATTAGTATTTGGATTCTGTTAACCGTAAGACGACCGAAACTTTCATCTAAATTGGAGGCACTAAAATGACATTGATGGAACAAATTATCACCATTGTGATTTGTATTGTGTGCGTGCAATTTACTCGATTATTGCCATTCTGGATCTTTCCCGCCAATCGCCCGATTCCGGACTATATTCGTTACCTTGGCAAAGTATTGCCTGCGGCGATGTTTGGGATGTTAGTGGTGTATTGCTATAAAAATGTGGATGTGTTGAGTGGTTATCATGGCTTGCCCGATTTCATTGCAGGTGTTTTGGTATTGGGGTTACATTTCTGGAAAAAGAACATGTTTCTTTCTATCTCGGCAGGCACAATTTTTTATATGTTTTTAGTGCAAAAAGTCTTTATCTAAGGGAGTTTTGAGCGAAATAAAAATTTCTTGATATTGCAATCGGTTGCCTTTATTTCGCCTCTTTTCCTCAATTCCAAAATCTTTTATGATGCCGCCTCAATCATTGTTGACGGAGAGATTTATGGAATTTAATTTCATCGAATTATTAGGTTATTTGGCAACATTCTTTGTGGCTGCGTCTTTTTTATTTAAATCGATTGTTCACTTGAGAGTTGTTAATGCAATTGGAGCGGTACTTTTTGTCGTTTACAGTTTGATCATCAAATCTTATCCAGTTGCGCTTCTAAACGCCTTCTTAGTTTTCGTTAACTTATATCAACTTTATCGTTTAAAAAAAGAGCAGCCAGCATCAAAAGTGCTTAAATAATTGACCGCACTTTTCCACGATTTACCCCCATATTTGATATAAGGCAATCACCAGAGGCATAGTAAACATACAAAGCAGCGTCGTTACACCATAGATGGCGCTGGCTTTCTGTGGATTGTTGTTATAAATCACTGCCATTTGTGTCACGGTTGAAGCAGATGGGCTCGTGGTTGCTAAAAAGCTAATCAACACAATAATTTCGCCTTTTTCAGCCCAATGCACAAACCCAATCAGTTTTATTAATACCAATAATGCAATCGGAATAAGTAACAAGCGCAAAAGTGTGACTAAATAAATGCGTTTGGATGATACGATGCTCCGTAAAGGAATTGCCGCAATCAGCATACCCGCAACTAGCATAGCATTCGGACCAATAAACAAGCCAATGGAAGAGAGTGTACCATTGATAATACTTGGTAATTTTATTTGAAAAGCAAATAAAAATGCGCCGATGAGAATTGACCAAATATTGATGTTTTTGGCAATCATCTTCAAGGATAAATTTCCTTTTCCTACAATAATCAAACGGCAATGCGTCCAAAATAGAAAGGTTTGCACCACAATAAAACAGCTGGCGTAAAT
>CAKVVS010000136.1:0-4404 GCA_934834395.1 Parahaemophilus parainfluenzae
CCGTCAATTAATCAAATGGAACGGTAAAAACTGGAACTGGCATGATGTGGCTGACTATGGTACACAACCACCAGGCTCTGATGCAGGTCCATTCATTATGTCTGCAGAAGGTGTAGGCCGTTTATTTGCAGTAGATAAAATTACAAGTGGTCCAGTGCCTGAGCACTATGAACCAATTGAAAGCCCAATCGATACTAACCCACTGCATCCAAGTGTAGTCTCTGATCCGACAATTCGTATTTATAAAGAAGACCGCGAATTTATCGGCTCAAATAAAGACTTCCCGTATGTGGCAACGACTTATCGTTTGACCGAGCACTTCCACAGTTGGACAGCTCAATCTGCGTTAAATATCATCGCTCAACCACAACAATTCGTGGAAATCGGTGAAAAATTAGCGGCAGAAAAAGGTATCCAAAAAGGTGATATGGTGAAAATTACTTCTCGCCGTGGCTATATTAAAGCCGTCGCAGTCGTAACGAAACGTTTGAAAGATTTAGAAGTCGACGGACGTACCGTACACCATATAGGTCTTCCAATTCACTGGAATATGAAAGCCTTAAATGGTAAAGGTAACCGTGGTTTCTCCACCAATACCTTAACACCATCTTGGGGTGAATCGGTTACACAAACACCAGAATATAAAACATTCTTGGTAAATATCGAGAAGGCGGAGGCATAATATGGCAGGAAATGGTCAAGGCGTTCAATCGCAAGACATTATCAAGGTCTCCGCTACGTCTGGTTTTACGCCGGCACCTCAAGCGCGAGATCATAAAGTTGAAGTAGCAAAATTAATCGATGTATCCACCTGTATCGGTTGTAAAGCCTGTCAGGTGGGCTGTTCAGAGTGGAATGACATCCGTTCTGATGTTAATGCTCAATGTGTGGGGATCTACGATAACCCAGTAGATCTTAATGCAAAAGCATGGACGGTAATGCGCTTTAACGAAGTAGAAGAAAATGATCGTTTAGAATGGTTAATCCGTAAAGATGGTTGTATGCACTGTTCAGAACCAGGCTGTTTAAAAGCTTGTCCTGCACCAGGTGCAATCATCCAATATGCGAACGGTATCGTGGATTTCCAATCTGATAAATGTATCGGTTGTGGTTACTGTATCGCAGGTTGTCCGTTCAACATTCCACGTATGAACCCAGACGATAACCGCGTGTACAAATGTACCCTTTGTGTGGATCGTGTTTCTGTAGGCCAAGAACCGGCTTGCGTGAAAACCTGTCCAACCGGTGCAATTCGTTTTGGTTCTAAAGAAGAAATGAAACTCTACGCAGAACAACGTGTTGCTGACTTAAAATCACGTGGTTACGAAAACGCGGGCATCTATGACCCTGAAGGCGTAGGTGGTACACACGTAATGTATGTATTACATCATGCTGATAAACCAGAGCTTTATTCCGGTCTTCCTAAAGATCCACAAATTGACCTCACCGTCACTGTGTGGAAAGATATCTTGAAACCGGTAGCCGCTGTGGCAATGGGTGGTTTAGCGCTTGCTGAAATTGGTCACTACTTAGCTGTAGGTCCAAACGTAGAAGAAGACGTGGAAGATCATCACCACGAATTTGAAGAAGAAGATAGAAAAGGGGGCAAAGATGAGTAAGATTGAGATTAGCAATGATACTCGAATCATTCGTCATAGAACGCCTGCTCGTTTTAGCCACTGGCTACTCGTAATCTGCTTCTTTATGACGATGTTCACTGGTGTGGCTTTCTTCTTCCCAGATTTTGCATGGTTAACTGAGATTTTAGGTACCCCGCAACTGGCGCGAGCAATTCACCCGTTCACCGGTATCATTATGTTTGTTGCCTTTATTTTCCTTGGCTATCTTTACTGGGATCACAATATTCCAGAGAAAAACGATATCCGCTGGTTAAAAGGCATGCTTGAAGTATTGAAAGGAAATGAACACGCTGTTGCTTATAACGGTAAGTATAACCTTGGTCAAAAAATGTTATTCTGGACATTGAACTTGGCGATGGTTACCTTGCTTGTAACCGGCATCATTATGTGGCGTCAATTTTTCTCGCACTACTTCTCTATTCCGGTATTACGTTTTGCGATTTTACTTCACTCTTTAAGTGCATTCATGTTGTTCACCGGTATCTTGGTACACATGTACATGGCATTCTGGGTGAAAGGCTCCATTCGTGGTATCGTGGAAGGTTGGGTAACCGTTCGTTGGGCGAAAAAACACCACCCGAAATGGTATAACGAAGAAGTACTTCCTAAGCTAGAAGAAGACCTTAAAAACGAAGCTGAAGGTAAAAAAGTAAAAACCAAAGCATTGTTCAAAGGTATCAATGGCTAAAATCAAAAAGTGCGGTTAAAATTGACCGCACTTTTTCTTATAAATACTTAAGAGACAATTATGAGTATCAAAATCTTATCTGCAGACGAAATCAAACAAAAAACGAATTCATACGATATTCCGCCTGTTTTATTTGCTAACCCTAAAAATCTTTATCAACGTCGTGCAAAACGTTTAAGAGAATTAGCGAAAGATCATCCATTGGCTGATTATTTACTCTTTGCTGCAGATGTTGTGGAAAGCCAATTAAGCGTATTTGAAAAAAATCCATTAGAAAAACAGCATTTCGATAATTTAGATGAACTTGAACCGTTAAATACTAAAACATTTAAACGCTCAAGCATTTGGATTAAATATCTCAAAGAAATTTTACATAGCATTAAACCAAAATCGAATGAACAGGTTCTTGCTACGATTGAGAATCTTGAAAAGGCCTCTGATAAAGAGCTTGAAGAAATGGCTAGCCATCTTTTAAGCCAAGAATTTAATTTAGTGAGCACAGATAAAGCTGTCTTTATTTGGGCTGCACTTTCTCTTTATTGGTTACAACTGGCTCAACAAATTCCTCATAACAGTCGCCAAGAAGGAACTGACAATCTACATTACTGCCCTGTTTGTGGTTCTGCACCCGTGTCAAGTGTTGTCCATATCGGTACTTCACAAGGTTTACGCTATTTGCACTGCAATCTCTGTGAAAGTGAGTGGAATTTAGTGCGCGCACAATGTACAAACTGCAATGAACACAAAAATCTTGAAATGTGGTCATTAAATGAAGAGCTTGCTCTTGTTCGTGCAGAAACCTGTGGCGATTGCCAAAGCTACTTAAAAATCATGTTCCAAGAAAAAGATCCGAATGTTGAAGCGGTAGCCGATGATTTAGCATCAATTTTCTTAGATATTGAAATGGAAGAAAAAGGCTTCGCACGCAGTGGATTAAATCCATTTGTCTTCCCAGCAGAAGAAGTGTAATGTCTTACTTTTCAGATAAACAAAGTGCGGTCAAAATTGACCGCACTTTTGCATTCTAGAGATAACATGCCATCACAACAGCATTTTCTCGTCCACCATCCGGTTTCGGATAATAATTCTTACGAATATCAACCTCATTAAATCCAAGCTTTTCATAAAGGAAACGAGCCGGATTCGACTCTCGTACTTCCAGCCAAAGGGTTTGAATACCTTTCTCTTTAAGCTCATTCATTAAACCTTGCAATAAAAACGAACCATAGCCCTTTCCTTGTTGAACCGGATCTATCGCAATATTAAATAATGTCGCTTCATCTAATACCGTCTGGCAAATGGCAAAACCAAGCACTTGCTCTTTTTCCACTAATTTCAAATTGAGATAACGCTCGCCGACATTATTTTTCAATGTTCCCAATGACCAAGGCACAAGATGTGCTGCTTGTTCAATTTCATATAGGCGATCCATATCGTATTCTTCAATAGGAAAAAGAGAAGGCATCATGATTAAATGTGTTGGATTTGTTGCCAAAGCTCACGCTTAGCTTGGCTATCTTGCTGGAATTGTTGCCAATCAACGGAGCGATAAACACGCTCTGCATTTAAGCAATAAGGCAAAGTGCGGTCGATTTGATCAGCATTTTCAGCTAATAACCAATACCGCACAGAATGTTGTAACGTGATATGTTGAATTTGATCGAAATTCAGGCAAAGGCAATCTTCTTTGTTTAACTCGAGTGCCAGTCGAACATCTGAAAAAAGTGGAGAGTTCGATACGTTATCTTTCGCCACCACAATAAATTTCACTTGTTCAGACACACTCACACCAACCGCCCCTTGCAATACTTCTGGGCGATAGAGCTGCCAACGGGTTATCCCCATTTCATTTAAAAGAAAATTGCGTCTATCCATAGATTAACGAGCGATAGTATCTAACGGATAATCTCTTAAACCTTTAACAATCGCTTTTTCTTGCGCATCTGTTGGTTTTTCTTGATATGCTTTTAAGCTACGGAAAGAAAGAATATTTTTCGCTTGATAAATCACCGCGATAAAACGTTGAAAATCTTTACCATCACAAGCATAGTAAACATCTGAAGCGCTACCAATTGT
>CAKVVS010000137.1:0-4397 GCA_934834395.1 Parahaemophilus parainfluenzae
AAAACCTTTTTAGGAGAAAATCATGTCGAAATATGTAGCCCGTTTTTACTGTTTAGTAGAAGCCGTTGTTGAAGCAGAAAGCAACGAACAAGTTTTAGATATGTGCGATCTAAATGTATGCGATGTAAATAAACTACCGCACACCATTACAGAAATTGATGACGTGGTTGAAGTGGAGGAAGTATGACTGAGCAAGAAAAAATGCGGTTGGATGAAATATTGCAACAAGCAGCAATGCAGCTTATTAAAGCACAAACCTATCTTCGCACAGGGCAAGCTCAATATGCTGCGGTTTATGTTGGCAACGTACAAAACTTGCTGCCAGGTTTAAGAATGAGATTGGGGTGATAAGGCGGAAATGATGGAGTTTAATGTTAAAAATATGGTTATTTCAAATGACTTTAGAATTAGACCATCTGTGAAATCTCTAAAAGAGTCTAATGAATATAGATTATTTAAACGAAAAAACGGGGAACTAATTTTACAGAAAAAATTTATCGAAATAACATCATTTTATGATGATGGTAGCAAGATGATGAAGCCAATTTGGAAAGATGTAGAAACCGTTAATGAGGAATAAAACCCATTTACAGCCCATTTAAGCCACGTTTAAGTGGGCTGAATAATGTGTTTTAAAAAGGAATAAACAATGCATAAAACTAAACCAAAGCTGATCCAGCTAATTCATATAGCCAAGCAAAAACTGGCAATGGATGAATATAGCTACCGCGCCATGCTTGAGCGCGTTACCGGGAAAACATCATGCAAAGAAATGAGCGTGACAGAGTTAATGAAAGTGGAAGCGGAAATGGAAGCCAAAGGATTTAAGAAAACCAGCCGCCGAAATCATTCGCCAAGCGGAAAAAGTGCGGTTGTAAAAAGCAATATCGCGTACAAAATTCGCGCCATTTGGATTGAAATGAGCAAACAAGGGCTTGTGCGAGACGGCTCGGAAAACGCGCTCAATGCGTTTGTGCGCGGCGTAGTGAACCCAATTTACGCTAAGCGCGGGATGAATATTCAAGTGCTTAATGTGGGCGCTTTACGCGATGACATGGCCAGTTTAGTGCTTGAGCGATTGAAAAAATGGCAAGCAAGAGGTGGTCTATGAAATTATGCCGCTGTCCCGTATGCCACTCCGATATTCATTTAGACCAACTTTTAGAAGATGAAGCGGGGCGCGAAATTTTAGGGCTGCTAACCGAGTTAAAATATGGCGTAGCCCGCCCTTTGGTTTCATACATTGCACTATTTCGACCGGATAAATCAGCGCTAAGCAACTCAAGAGCGGTTAAATTAATGCGCGAAGTGCTAGATTTATTCCCTCCTTCTCAATTATTAGCCCACTGTTTGAGTGAAACGGTCAATTCAGTGCAGAAAAAACGCCGAGAAAGCCGAAATCTCGCTCCGCTTAACAATCACCGCTACTTAATGCAAGTGATGGAAACGAACCGACCGCTCTTTTCCAGTATAGGCTCGGCTGCCGTAAATAACGCAGAGCGCCAACAGGTAGAGCGCGCCAATCACGGCAATGATGATATTGAAAACACTATTTTATATATTGAGCGTTTTTATCAGCTGGGGCAACCGGTGGATCACTTGCCAGGCTATGATGTATGGAAAAAGTGGAAAGATAAACAGCAAAAATGAACTTTTTTTAACCGCCGAAAGGCGGTTTTTTTATTTATAAATCAAGTAATTATTTTCAAACAAAGACTTGACTTGCAAAAATAATCCGCACAACGCATTGTAAAATCGCTATAATTTTGAACAATAGTGATCGTCCAACCAGTAGGGGTGGCTATGTTGAATGCAAGCAATGAACAAATTGAAACGTTTAATGAGAAAGCGCCTGAAATTTTGGCGGATTTAGCAAAACATACAGAAGTAAAAATTAAAGAAAAAATCGCTGATATTGAGCCAAAACTCGCCCAGCAAATCAGCATTGAAGTGGCAAACCATATCGCACAATGCTGGGGCGGTGAGGTGATTTATATCCCGCGCAACCTTGTTTTATTACTAAACGAGCGTGACCGTAAGATTTTTAACGAATTCAACGGCACAAATCACCGTGAACTTGCGCGAAAATACAACGTATCAATGCAGTGGATTTATCAGATTGTGAAGAAAATCACAAAAGAAGAAATCGCAAGACGTCAGTTTGATATGTTTGGCAACTCATAACCGATAAAAATGACAAAAAACGTCCGAAAGGGCGTTTTTTTGTGGGCAGAATTTTTATATCATGAGATTTCAATTTAGCAATCTAAGGATTAATTTATGATTGACGAAGATATATTAAACATAGCAAGAAAAGCATGGAAAAAAAAAGACTACAATGCCGCACGGGATTTCTACCAACAAGTAGCGTATGGTTACAACTACTTTACTGAGCCGGAAAAGGAAGCATTCACAAAAGAAGTGTCGATTTTTGCCGGTGAAGACCCTATGTATCAGGAGATTTTAAAGTTAGTTATAAGTCAAATTATGTTAGAAAAGGAGCCTTTATTACAAAGTAAACTCACTAATATAGTTAAACAGGATCACGGCGAAAGAGGCGCGGAATTGTTACGTTATGTACTTTATTATGCGGATTATCGTGGAGAGGTTATAAGGAAGAAAGCTGGACGTAGCTATATTTTAGAACTTCCCAAAACGCTTTCTTTTACAGAAAACACATCAAAATCTGAACCAATTGAGGATTCAGAGAAACCATTGTCAATTATTCAAGCTCTAAAAACTGGTATTAATAAAGCTAAAAACGAACCCACTAAGCCTAGTGATATAATTGGGCTTATCATATTTCTAGCAATTATCTGGGCCGTATATAAGATTTTTTCGTAACGATTATCTTTAAATCAATTTAAAATCAATAAAAAAACATCCGTTTTAAACTCCTTTGTAGTCTTACAAAAGGAGTTTTTTTATGTCTTTATCCTTACCTATCACAAAAATTGTGATCCATTGCTCCGCTACTCGTAACGGCAAGCAACTCAGAACAGTTAATCAAACCGCCGCTCAACGTATTAATGACTGGCACTCACAACGCGGCTTTAAACGCGACCCAATTTTAGCTAAGAAATTCAACCCGCACCTGCCTAATATTGGCTATCACTTTGTAATTGACACCGATGGCACGGTTGAAACAGGCCGAATGGTTGGCGAAGTTGGTGCGCACGTGAAAGGTCATAATCAACACTCACTAGGCATTTGTCTTGTTGGTGGTATTACCACAACCGGCAAAAACCATGGTGAATATACCGAAAAACAATGGCTCGCCTTGCACAAATTATTGCAAAAACTAGAGAGCGAACACTCCAGCGCACGCATTTGTGGACATCGTGATTTGAGTCCGGACGTTAATGGCGACGGCACAATCACTCCGAGTGAGTGGATTAAAGACTGTCCTTGTTTTGATGTTTGGTCGTGGTTGGATAGCGAGCAAGTGATTAACGTTGACCATCTATTCCGGGGGTAAATATGGGACTTGCAATGTTTTTATTAGGCATGTTCGTCTTTGTAGCCGTTATTTTACTAATTATAGACCAAGAGTTTGCGGCACTTTTGTGCGCCGGCGGAGCGGTATGTTGTTTTGTCGTTATCATCACAATGATCGACATTCAAAACACCTGCCAGAGTTACGGCAAATTTAAAGTGGGCGGTAATATCTATCAATGCCAACTCATTCAGGAGCCAAAATGAGCAAACGCGTAAAAAACACTACCTCTCCTAAATATTGGAAGAACTACAAAGCCCCACGTTGCAAGCCAAGTAACAATGGCGGCACAACAGCTGCACAAGGTTTTTACTTGTATTGGAGTTACTAATGAAAAGAGAAATCATAGGATTAACTCACTTTAGTTGTATTTTAGATGGGTTGATATTTTTGGGGTTTATTGCCGCAAATGAATTTAACATCAAAAACTTAATTCAATCTTACGAATTGTTTTTTTACTTCATTACTGCGCTCTCTGTATTGGTGATTTCTATTGGTTTTCCTGAACCTAAACATCAATACACCAAAGCTAGATTTTATTGGGAAATCATAGCTAATACGTTGCTTGGAATTATGCTGGCGTACTACGGATATTTTTTATGTGCAACAATTTTAACCTTCATTGGTTATATGATCTCAAAACATAATTATTTTACTGAGGGAAAAGAATGAAAAAAATGAGTGATTTGATTACCAACGCCGACGGTCGTCTATCGACTACGGCATTTATCCAGTTCTTTGGAGCTCTTCTCATGGCGGGGATTTTGGTGTTTTGCGTATGGTTAAATCGCTCCTATGTACCAGAATTATTCACGACATTCGCCCTCTTTTGTGGCGGTGGTGCAGCAACAAAAGGCTTCGCCAACGCAATGCAAAACCGCAATAGCCAAGGGGGTAACGG
>CAKVVS010000138.1:0-4388 GCA_934834395.1 Parahaemophilus parainfluenzae
GTATATACTAACAGTTATTCTGTATAAAGTAACAGGAGTGTATATGAGACCATTAACTGCCAGACAACAAGAAGTGCTGGAACTCTTAAAACGCCATTTAGAAACCACGGGTATGCCGCCAACTCGTGCAGAAATTTCTCGTGAATTAGGCTTTAAATCCCCTAATGCGGCGGAAGAACACTTAAAAGCACTTGCTCGTAAAGGTGCAATTGAAATTGTTGCGGGGGCTTCTCGAGGTATTCGCATTATTGATGACAGTGCAAATGATGAGGAAGAAGAAGGCTTACCACTCATTGGTCGCGTGGCCGCAGGGGAACCAATTTTAGCCGAGCAACATATTGAAGGCACTTATCGTGTTGATGCCAATATGTTTAAACCACAAGCTGACTTTTTATTAAAAGTGTATGGCCAATCCATGAAAGATATCGGTATTTTAGATGGTGATCTTCTTGCGGTTCATAGTACAAAAGATGTACGTAATGGACAGATTGTTGTCGCACGAATTGAAGATGAAGTGACAGTAAAACGCTTAGAGCGTAAAGGTTCTGTTATTTATCTGCATGCAGAAAATGAAGAGTTTCAGCCGATTGTCGTTAATCTTGAAGAACAACCTCATTTTGAAATTGAAGGGATTGCAGTAGGGATCATTCGTAATAACGCTTGGATGTAATGATGAAAGTGCGGTGAGAAAATAAAGTGTTTTTTGACCGAACTTTGTCTATTCTGGCTATTTGCCATTCGGCTTATTGCTCTCTATAATGCCAAAAAATTTTCAAATCAAGGAAGGAAACATGCAGTTTTCCAAAATGCATGGCCTTGGCAATGACTTTGTTGTTGTTGATGCTGTGACACAAAATGCCTATTTTACCCCTGAAACCATTAAACGCTTAGCCGATCGTCATCGTGGCATTGGTTTTGATCAGCTTTTAATTGTTGAACCACCTTATGATCCGGATTTAGATTTCCATTATCGTATTTTCAATGCCGATGGCAGTGAAGTATCGCAATGTGGAAACGGGGCAAGATGTTTTGCGCGTTTTGTGACCTTAAAAGGGCTGACCAATAAAAAGGATATTGCAGTAAGCACACAAAAAGGAAAAATGGTTTTAACGGTAAAAGAAGATGGGCAAATTCGCGTCAATATGGGCGAGCCGATTTGGGAACCCAATAAAATTCCTTTTACTGCCAACAAATTTGAAAAAAACTATATTTTACGTACCGATGTTCAAACGGTGCTTTGTGGTGCAGTATCAATGGGCAATCCACATTGCGTTGTTCAAGTGGACAATATTGAAACGGCCAATGTAGCAGAGTTAGGTCCATTATTAGAGAATCACGAACGTTTTCCGGAAAGGGTAAACGCTGGATTTATGCAAGTCGTCAATCGTAACCACATTAAATTGCGTGTATATGAACGTGGTGCAGGTGAAACGCAAGCTTGTGGCAGTGGGGCGTGCGCGGCTGCTGCTGTTGGGATTATGCAAGGTTTGCTTGATAATAAAGTGCAAGTTGATCTACCTGGTGGTAGCTTGCTTATTGAATGGGAAGGCGTAGGCTCACCGCTTTATATGACTGGCGATGCGACTCATATCTATGATGGCAACATTCACCTTTAATCTTTCTAATCTGAATAAAAAATGCGTGGAAACTATCCACGCATTTTTTATTTATTGTTCAACTTCCACATCACGCTGATTTAATGGTTGCGTTGGACGGTTATTTTTCCCTTCCATTTCTTCTATTGCGGCAATTTGTGCTTTACTTGCTTGAATTGGTGCTTTAAAAATGGTCCAAGCCACGTTTTCACTACAAGGTGGAGTGGTGAGCGATCCATTTAAGCGGAAGCGTGCCATCTCTTTTGGCATTAGCGCTTTAATATCAATCTGTTGAGCCAATTTTTCTTTTTGTCCAACGGTGAGTTTTTTTTCAACGACTGGTGCTAATGCCGGATTAGCCTCACCTTCATTGACCATTACGGCAACAACTGCCAAAGCTTTATCTTCACTTTGATGGACAAAATGAATTTCTAAAGGATAATGTTGGCGTTTAAAGGTATGTTCACTAGGTGTGTGAAAGTGAAATTGTTTTAAATAAAATGGTTTATTGTTGAGCGTAATAAATGGTGCATTTTCTTGTGCAACACTAACTTGCACGGTATGTCCATTGTTTTCTACTTGATACTCCGCAGGGAAGTAATTCATCTTAAGTGGTTTATTTGCCACTTTCATGCCGTTATCAGCTTCGAGATTAACAGGCGACTGAACTTTCCCTAGCTTACAGGTTTGATATTCGGTGAGCAAATCACCCCAATGTTCAGGGCTTTCTTTCCCATTATAAGACCAATGCGCTTTATGCGTTTGGGCAAATGATGTTGCGCTTAATGCGATGAGTAAGCTAGAAAGCAATAGACGAGTCTTCATAAGGCACCTCTCCTTTTTTGTGGTATATGCCTCATCGATTCTACTGATTCTGCATGATAGCTTTTTGATTTTGGTCAAGTTTTATTTGACTGTAAGCACTCATCGTACGAGTGGGGATAATGCTAAAAAAGCCGTCTATTTTGACCGCACTTTTTTAGCTCTGACAGAGTCGTTCTCTCAGCTCTTCTGCTGTTTTGCTGGTTTTAATTCGCTCAAAAACGATATCTGCTTCAGGATATTCTTTATTGAGATAGCGTAGCCATTGTTTGATTCGGGCAACATGATAAAAACCAGAATCATGGAAATTTTCCATTTCCGCATATTTTTGCAAGATTTTTTGAATATCCACCCAAGGCATTTTTTCGCAATTTTGTTTGAGTACAAGGCTTAAGTTTGGGATATTTAATGCACCACGCCCGACCATTAGATCTTCGCAGCCGGTCGCTTTCAAACATGCTTGACCATCTTCCCAACGCCAAATTTCACCATTAGCAATTACTGGGATTGTTAAGCGAGATCTCACTTCACCGATTTTTTCCCAATTGATGCGATCGGCACGATAGCCATCGGCTTTAGTTCGACCGTGAATAGTGATTTCAGTGGCGCCACCTTGTTGTACGGCATCAGCAATTTCAAACGCTTGTGAAGTACAATCCCAACCTAATCGCACTTTCACACTGACAGGTAAATGACTAGGTACGGTTTTTCGTAAGGCTAGGGTCGCTTGATAAATTAATTCAGGTTGTTTGAGAAGTGCTGCACCTCCGTTGCTCCCATTAACGGTTTTGGATGGGCAGCCACAATTTAAATCAATACCATGTGATCCAAGCTCAATGGCGCGATTAGCATTTTCAGCAAGACAGTTCGGATGTTGACCTAAAAGTTGGACACGAACGGGCGTTTTAGAAGGGGTAAAGCCCTGATTTTTGAGTTCAGGGCAAAGACGATAAAAGACTTTTTCGGGTAAGAGTTGATCCACCACGCGGACAAATTCGGTGATGCAGAGATCGTATTCATTCACTTCAGTTAGAAGTTGGCGAACGAAAGGATCAAGCACCCCTTGCATTGGGGCGAGGATAACACGCACTATTTCCAGCCTTTCACTTTACAAATTAAATCGTAAGCGGCTTGGATTTGCTGCGCCTTTTCTTTAGCCATTTCCATCATTTCTGGCGGTAAGCCTTTCGCAACTAATTTATCTGGGTGATGTTCATTCATTAAACGACGATATGCACGTTTTACGGCATTACGATCATCACTTTCACTCACGCCCAATACTTTATAAGCATCACTTAATGTTGGGCCTGAAGATTGTTGGTAACCACCTTGTTGTTGGTATTGATAGCCACCTTGCTGTTGATAACCGCCTTGTTGGTATTGGCGATAGAATCCACCTTGGGTAAATTGGCGAGCCGCAATTTCCATTGCCAGCATTTGCTCAAACTGTATACGGGAAAGACCAAGCTCTTCGGCTACCACATAAAGCACTTCTTTTTCTGAGTCATGTAATTGAGAATCAGCAAATGCGGCCTGTACTTGTACGTGCAAGAACATTCTCAGTAAATCAGCTCGTTGTCCACATCCAATGCGGAATTCGCGAATCACCTGACGTAGTGGAAAATCGGTTGCTTTACCTCGACTAAATGCCTCTTGAGCAAGTTTGCGATGACTCTCATCTAATTGCATCTGATTCATCAACTGATTGGCCAGTTGAATATCTTCTTCCGTCACACGACCTTTGGATTTACTTAAATGCCCAAGTACCGCAAAAGTAGTTTGCATAAAGAGTGCTTGTCGGGTCGTTTTTTTCTTAAAAAAGCTAGAGTTAACCGAACCAAGCTCATAGAGTTTTTTATCTGCGATAGAGCCTAAAATAAGTCCAGCGATGGCGCCAAAAAAGCCCCCCCATTTAAAACCGAGAAAAACGCCGATAATCTTTCCAAAAAAATACATTCTCTTCCCCTAAAG
>CAKVVS010000139.1:0-4310 GCA_934834395.1 Parahaemophilus parainfluenzae
GTGTTGAACATTATGGTTGGCAACCTGGTGTATTGGAAGAAGAAGCCGGTGAAGAGGGCAACCGCTATGAGAACCGTATTAAACTCATTCCAAATACCACACAATGGCGACCAGAACCACAACCTAGACCAGTAGTTGATGGTTCTCAAATGGCCCATGTAGTCGGTCCAGCTGATGAAGAGATTTACTGTGATGAATGGGGACGTGTAAAAGTTCAATTCCCTTGGGATCGTGAAGGGCAAAATAACGAGCACAGCTCTTGCTGGATTCGAGTCAGCCAAGGTTGGGCAGGGGCTCAATTCGGACATATTGCCATCCCTCGTATTGGCCATGAAGTAATGGTTGATTTCTTAGAGGGCGATCCTGACCAACCAATCATCATGGGACGTACTTATCACAGTACAACTGAACCACCTTATGCTCTGCCTGAACATAAAACGCGTATGACTATAAAAAGTAAAACCCATAAAGGTAACGGCTTTAATGAATTACGCTTTGAAGATGAAAAAGACCGAGAAGAAATCTTTATTCATGCAGAAAAAGACCAAAATAATGTTGTAAATAATGATGAAACAACACAAATTGGGCATGATCGAACCGAACAAGTTGGACATGACGAAACCATTAACATCGGCAATAACCGTACTGAAACAGTTGGACAAGATGAATCCTTAACAGTGGGACGCGATCAATCTAATAAAATCAATCGCAATCGCATGACTAAAATTGAAAAGGATGAAGTATTAAACATTGGGAATCATCTATCGATGGATGTATACGCCAATCAAGAAGTTAAAATTGGCCGAGATTATTCTCATCAAACAAGTCGAAATGCGGTTTTCAAAGCTGGGAAAGAATTAAAACAACATAGTAAAAACATTAAATTAACTGGTACTACACAAGTAAATATTCGTGGAAAAGCAGGTACGATTATTATTGATGGCTCTGGCATCACGTTAAAAGGTAAAGTGACTGTAAAAGGTAATTTAATACAATCTAGCGGAACGCCAGAATCACCAGCTGTATTGTCTCTTGCTGCTAATGACGCAAAACCGATTTGCGAAGTTTGTGAAGCCATGAAAAATCAAAAACAGAGTTAAAATCAACCGCACTTTGCGACAAAAGGACAGCTAAGCAGTTAAACTTTGCTGTCCTATTTATATAGTAATTTAACTGTTTATCCATAAATAAACTATGACAACAGAAAAACAACTTTGGGTCGGTTATTACCAGCTCACTTACCTTAATCAACCTAATACCCTTTATTTTGGCCATCTGATTGGTTTTGCCGAAAATCGTGATATTTTCCAACAAAGAATTGAAGACTATAAAACACATTATCAATGCAAACTGAGTAGCCAACTTGCCCCTTTACCTGCCACCACATGGTTCCAACGTCATGGCTATCAAGCCGCTGTTTGGGCAGCAGCACAACAATTAAAGGAACAAGAGCTTCGTTTTTTACTTGTACAACAAGAAACTCAACAAGGCACCCAATCTTATTTATCGCAAGAAAGTTTAACGATTTCGCCTCTGCAGTCGATATTTGAAACGCATTCATATCAACCGCCCTATTTGCCGGAGGCATTAGTCAATCATCCATTTTTTGCGCAGCTAAATTCACAGGAGAATCCCAAAGAAGGTTTGGTTTATCCAAATCCCGATTTCATCCCGAATACTGATAGCTATCGTTATTATGCGGTTGTCGATGGGGTGAAATCTTTTATCTTGCCCCAGCTTTGTGAACGGGAAGGACAAACAGATTCTTTATATAAAGGCGATTTAAAAAATCGCATGGACACAAATGCACCTTATCTCACCCAGCTTACCGTCAATGATGAAGGCATCAGTGGGTTTACCCAAATTTTATTTACACAAGCCGAACAGGAATGGTTCGGTTGTTGGGATATCAATCCGGCCATCTTTATTCGTACTAAGCATTCCTTTGAGGAAGTACATTATCATTTGCGTAAATTTATCCATCTCTATAAAGAAGAGACGGAGAAATGGTACTTTTTCCGATTCTACGACCCACAGGTATTGGTGGCTTATTTGCATCATATTGAATATGACCCAACGCGTTTAGCTGCATTTTTCGGGTTTCGCAATGGAGAATGTATCATTGAGTATTTTGCGGCAAGAATAGAAAATCGGTTTTATATTTTTAACTTGAAAGAGTTACCACCCGAGACACAACCAAGTGCGGTCGCTTTTGATAATGAAATGGAACGCTTTTTAGAAGAATACGACAAACGCCAATTACTTGAAAAGCTACTGATAGAAATTATCCCAGCCGAATTTCCGGAACAAAAAATTGCAGAGGCAGATATTGATAAATATTTTAATCAGACTCTTGAATTAGGGTTTAAAATTGAAGGAAGTATAACCAATGTAGTGAAAACACTTTGTTATCTTTCTGGAGATTTGACGAAACTCAAAAGATATTGGCTTGAGCTTGAAAAAGAGTATGGCAATGACCTTACCGAAATTGAACTCGGTGAACTGTTATGTGAAAAAATAAACCTTCGATGAATACTTAGGAATGACTATGTCAACAAAGAAAACCGATGATCGTTTAGACCCCAATGCTAAGGCTGTAGGTCAGCCTCTTGCGTGTCAATTGGATATCGTGCCAATCTTCCCTGTGCGTTTTAGTATGAGTTCGAAAACGTTAAATAATGCAGCTAAAACAGGGTCTGTTCCACCAATGCCAACTGGAATTAGCGATAAGGAATATGATTTACGCCGTTTACGTCAAGGGTATTTATATATTCTTGCCCGCGCAAAACACGTGGGAAATGCGACTGACGAAAAGAGGCGCTGGCTAATTTTTGAATATACGGTAGCCAAAGATGACAGCAATGCCCCAAAGCTTAATGGTTCGGGTGTTTCGCCTTATCACTTTACTCAATATGTCTGGACAGATGGTACGGCACGTGGCGAATGGAAAAAATTGCCACGTTCCTTTCCTTATGCTTATGTTCATGCGCAAGTCGGTTCCATCGAATGTGCTTATAGTGAAGTGCGTTGGGCACCGGAGATGTTCGAAACGTTAGAACGCGATCCGATTAAACGTGCTAAAGTCATGCAGAAGATTTCCCTAACGGGTGGCACGTCTGAGTTTATTTTCCCCGGTGCGTTACTGACAGAAAAAGTGGCAGATTTTAAAGCAGAAAAGTTAGTGCAGGATTTAGCGGATAGTTTTCGTCGTGCAACCGGATTAGGTTATAACAAGCAACATCAAGTGTTTGATAGTTGTTCGGCTAAAAAAACGGTGGTCATTGCCTTGTTTGATCGTATCGGCGACATTAAAGACGTCTCGGCTTATCATCAGTGGATTTTAGCGAATAACCTGAAAGAATTTTCCAAAATTCTTTATCCGGTCACCACCGCCAAGGCAATTGAACAGATAGAACAACATGTGTTTAAAAACCCCAACTGGTTTAAGCGACTCATGAGTTCCGACCCATTAGATAAAGGAATGCGAGAGCAAATAAAAATCTATGCGAAAAAGTCACCGCTAATGGCAGAGCAAACCATGAAAAACTTGGCTGTGGCACAGTTTAACTTGCTTAATCAAGTTGGCAACGGAACCCCTCATGAGCATATGAAATTTTTAGACGGCCTTTGTAAAGCCAATAAACAACAATTGGAAAAATTAGCCTCTATTGCGGACTACGCCATGGCATTTTATGGCACAGCGATGGCGGGGTTTGGTGATACGCCAAAGGGTATGGAATATCAGAAAAATACGCTTGTTACGGGAAGCTCATGGGGTGATAGCTTATCAAATCTACTTTCAGTTGGCGATAAACTTAATCAAATCACGAAGGAAACGGCAGCAAAACTTACAGTGAAAGCCTTGCGTTTTGAGGTGATGATTGAATCGGTAATGGCTGCACAGATGTTGCTGTGGAAAGAAGGGGTGAAAGAAGCCATTCCTTATTCACGTTTTTTAGCCGCTGCAGGGTTAAAATTACAGACGATTTCCGTGGCTCATGTAAGCAGTCTGAATGTAGGAGCGGATATTGTAAATAAGCAAATGCACACTCTCATTCACAATGCCGATGAGCTCTTTAAAGGATTAAATGCAGCGCATTATCAAGCAGAATTAACCAAAGGCGTGCGAGCGGGCACATCCCATTATATTAATATGAACGTTCATGTGGTCGTAAAAAATGAATATAATCCGGCATTACGGGTGGTAAACATCACAGAATCGGTGGGGACTTTCTTTGCCGGCGGTGCGTTAATCGTGAACTTACGTGAATGGGCAAAATATAAGGAAGACAATTCCGGTTCCTTATCAG
>CAKVVS010000140.1:0-4256 GCA_934834395.1 Parahaemophilus parainfluenzae
GTCCAAGCATGACTAAAAATGGTATTGATGCAGGTAATAAACAAATTACCAATGTTGCACCAGGACGTATTGCGGCAGACAGTACTGATGCGGTAAACGGTAGCCAATTACACGAAGTAAAAGCTGACGTGAATAACAAGATCAATCACTTAAATGGTCAAGTGAACAAGTTAGGTAAACGTGTAAATGCAGGTACAGCAAGCGCGTTAGCGGCGTCTCAATTACCACAAGCGTACATTCCTGGTAAGAGCATGGTTTCTGTGGCAGCGGGTAATTACCAAGGTCAAAATGCTGTGGCATTAGGTATGTCACGTATTTCAGATAATGGTAAGATCATTATTCGTTTAGCAGGTACGAGCGATACTCAAGGTAAAGTGGGTGTAGCAGTAGGTGCAGGTTACCACTGGTAATTTATCGTTTATAAACAAAAGGCATGGGAAACCATGCCTTTTTATTGCCAAAAGTGCGGTCGATTTTCCCCCTATTTTTCGTATAATAGGGTGAGTCAACTCGGAGAAGAATATGATTATCGGACCTTATATCAACGCACTGGCGATTATTAGTGGCGCAGTTATTGGGGCTGCACTCGGTGGGCGCATTCCAGAGCGTTTACGCACTAATCTCACTTTAATCTTTGGCTTATGTTCTATGGGCATGGGTATTGTGATGGTGGCGAAAACCACCAATATGCCGGCAATGATTTTATCGGTGTTATTAGGCACGATAATCGGCGAATTGCTTTTATTAGAGCATGGGATCAATAAGCTCGCCTCATCAGCGAAAGGTTTTGTTGAAAAGATGTTCCCTGATAAGCCAAGTAGCATGAATAGCCAAGAAGAATTCTTATCTAAATTTGTTGCTATTGTGGTTTTGTTTTCATTTAGTGGAACGGGCATTTTCGGGGCGATGAATGAGGGGATGAGTGGTAATTTTGATATCCTCATTGTGAAATCCTTTTTAGATTTTTTCACCGCGATGATCTTTGCTACATCACTCGGCATTTCTGTGGCAAGTATTTTTGTGCCACAAACATTGGTTCAAGTGATTTTAGCTTATTCTGCGGTGTTTATTATTCCTTTTGTGACACCTGAAATGCGAGGTGATTTTGCTGCGGTAGGCGGTATGCTAATGATTGCGGCGGGCTTTCGCATTTGTAATATCCAAATGTTCCATGTGGCGAATATGTTGCCGGCTCTTTTCCTCGCAATGCCGATTTCTCATTTCTGGAGTACTTTTTTCTAAAAAATAGGCGTGTATAACGCCTATTTCTTTTTCTGACAATGAGGGCAATAAAAGCTATTGCGTTGCCCAATAATCATGCTTTCAATCTTAGTGCCACATTTAGGACAAGGTTTATCTTTGTTTCCGTAAACTAACAATTCCTGAGCAAAATAACCGGGGCGACCATCGGGTTGTAAGAAATCTTTTAATGTTGTACCACCTTGTGTAATGGCTTTTGCTAATACGTTTTTAATCGTTTCAACGAGTAAGGCACATTGGTTCCGTGTGAGATTTTCGGCTAATTTCATGGGGTGTAAACCACATAAAAAGAGCGTTTCATTGGCATAAATATTTCCTACGCCCACAACGACAGCATTATCCATTAAAAAGGTTTTAAGTGCGGTCGATTTTTTGCGTGATTTTTTAAAAAGGTATTCCGCATTAAATTCATCAGAAAGTGGTTCTGGACCAAGTTTTAGGAAAAGATGAAAGTCATCTAAGCTTTCAGTCCATAACCATGCACCGAAGCGTCTCGGGTCGTTATAACGCAGTAATTTGCCATTATTCATCACAATATCAAGGTGATCATGTTTATCAATAGGACTATCGTGCGGCATAATTCGAACAGAGCCGGACATGCCTAAATGACCAATGATATAACCTTTTTCTGTATGAATAATGAGATATTTCGCACGACGAGAGGTATCCAAAATTTTGACGTTTTTGAGCGTGGTTAATTCTGGCGAAACTACCCAGCGTAATTGTGGTTGGCGCACTACAATTTTTTCAATGGTAAAACCTTTCAAATAGGGGCTGACACCGCGTAGGGCAGTTTCGACTTCAGGAAGTTCAGGCATAGATAATCTCGGCAATGAATTTGTGGTATAAAAAAACCCGAGCAATGTCGGGCTTTTTTTAAATCAGCAAAATTATTTGATTTTTGCTTCTTTATAGATAACGTGTTTACGCACTACTGGATCAAATTTTTTGATTTCCATTTTTTCAGGCATATTACGTTTGTTTTTATCAGTTGTGTAGAAGTGACCAGTCTCTGCTGTAGAAACTAAACGGATTTTCTCACGAGCGCCTTTAGCTGCCATGTTTTAGCTCCTTAGATTTTTTCGCCACGAGCACGGATTTCAGCTAACACTGCATCAATGCCTTTTTTATCGATAATACGCATACCTTTCGCAGTTAAACGTAAGGTTACGAAACGGTTTTCACTTTCAACCCAGAAACGGTGAGTGTGAAGGTTTGGAAGAAAACGACGACGTGTCGCATTCAACGCGTGTGAGCGGTTGTTACCCACAGCTGGACGCTTGCCTGTTACTTGACAAACTCTAGACATAATAATCTCCAATAATTTAAATATAAGCTCGAGCTTATGGTTCGGATAATGAAGCTTAAAACTAAGCTTGCTTCCTCGTCAGGTCGCAGTATCCGACCCACTTACTATATTAAAGGTCGCAAATTATACTGACTTTATTTTCATTTCTCAAGTCTAAAAGCGATTTTTCCTTCTTGAAATGGAAATGAACGATAAAAAAATCATCAAATTCCCTAAAACTATAACAGATTATGTTCTGCAAAAGAATAACAAGTGCCTTTGCCGACAATAAAATGATCCAAAATACGAATATCCATTAACTCGGCAGCCTCAATAATTTTTTGTGTGATCATTTTGTCAGAATAGCTTGGTTCTGCCAGACCAGAAGGGTGGTTGTGAGCCAAAATTAAGGCGGCTGCATTGCAGTAAAGGCTTTCTTTGATGATTTCACGAGGATAAACATTCGTCACATTAATTGTGCCTAAAAATAACCGCTCTTTTTTAATCAAACGATGTTGATTATCTAAAAATAACACCATAAAAATTTCACGTTCTTCGTGATGAAGCTCTGCTTGAAGATAAAGTTTTACCGTGGATGTGTCGCTAAATACATGTTCTATCAGCAATTCTTGTTTGAGATAGCGTTTGGTCATTTCTGTGGTGGCTTGTAGTTGAATAAACTGCGTAATGCCTAATCCTTTTACTTTGCAAAAGGCTTCTTTATCTGCACTTAATAAGGCTCGAAGGGATCCAAAATGTTGCAGCACGCTATGTGATAATTCCATGACAGGGCAACCTTTAATCCCTGTACGTAAAAAAATAGCGAGTAATTCGTGATCTTCTAGGGCTTCAACACCATATTTCAACAATTTTTCACGAGGCATTAAAGGAGAGTTTGTCTGCATATTAATTAATGAAAAGAAAAAAGTGCGGTCAATTTTCATGATGTTTTTAGGCATTGCGAATTGTCTATTTTATTTTTGGAACAGAGATCGCAAAAATAAAATTTTTTATTGGCGAAATTTGAAGTAAAATAGGCGACCTTAAGTTGTTAAGTACTAACACACAAAACATATCCATTCTATTAAGTTGCAGCGGAGTAGCAAATGAGCTTGAGCGGAAAGCGTATTGTTGTCGGGATTACAGGGGGCATTGCCGCCTATAAAACCATTGAGTTTATTCGTTTGTTACGCAAATCTAACGCAGAAGTTCGAGTGGCTTTAACACCTGCCGCCGCTGAATTTGTCACGCCTTTAACGCTACAAGCCATTTCAGGCCATGCGGTTTCTCAATCTTTACTCGATCCTCAAGCTGAATTAGCTATGGGGCACATTGAGCTAGCCAAATGGGCTGATGCGATTGTCATTGCACCAGCTAGTGCCGATTTTATTGCGCGTTTAACTGTTGGAATGGCAAATGATTTACTTAGCACGATTTGTCTTGCGACAAGTGCGCCTATTTTGCTCGCACCGGCTATGAATCAACAGATGTACCGTCAGGCTATTACACAACAAAATTTGACCGCTCTTTCTGCGCGAGGTGTTAATTTTGTTGGACCAAATAGTGGTTTTCAAGCTTGTGGCGATGTGGGCGCAGGGAGAATGTCTGAACCTGCTGAAATTTTTGAATCGCTTCAATCACTTTTTGCTGTTTACCAAGATTTAGCTGATTTAAGTGTCGCTATTACAGCAGGACCGACACGTGAAGC
>CAKVVS010000141.1:0-4249 GCA_934834395.1 Parahaemophilus parainfluenzae
CGATGTCGCTGAAAATCTGCCGCAACTGGGCGATTATATGAATGGTAAAATTGATGCCTGGTTTTTAGATGGTTTTGCACCGAGTAAAAACCCCGACATGTGGAATGAGCAGCTTTATCAGCAAATGTTTCGTTTTACCAAGCCACAAGGCACTTTTGCGACCTTTACTGCGGCAAGTGCGGTGAGAAAAGGCTTAGAAAATGCAGGCTTTAATATTAAGAAACGCAAAGGCTTTGGTAAAAAACGGGAATGTCTTTCTGGTCAAAAAACGCAGGAAAAACCAACCGCACTTTCTACGCCCTGGTTTCATAGTCAGTCAGCCAATCTAAACAAGCAAGATATTGCCATTATTGGTGGTGGAATTGCTTCGCTTTGTACAGCCATTTCATTGGTTAAACGTGGGGCTAAAATCACAATTTATTGCGAAGATAAGCAAACTGCCCTGAATGCATCCGGCAATAAACAAGGCGCTTTTTATCCGCAACTGAGCGATGATAACGATCGCAATATTCGTTTTTATATTCATGCTTTCGCCTATGGTCATCAATTTCTACAATGGGCAATTCAACAACAAATCAAATTTGAACATGAGTTCTGTGGTGTCGCACTTTGTGCTTACAACGACAAAGCTGAAAGTAAATTAAATAAAATCGCTGAGCTGAATTTGCCTTCTGATTTATATCAGTCATTAAACCAGGCTGAATTAAGCGAAAAAGTGGGTTTGCCGTTACCTTTTGGTGGCGGTTTTATTCCTCAAGGCGCTTGGCTTGCACCACGCCAGTTAGTTCAGCATGCTTTTGCCTTTTTAGAAAAACAAGGTGCCCAGATTAAAACATCACAAAAAGTAACCGCACTTTCTCAAACAGAAAATGGTTGGCAAATCGCCACAGTTGAAAATGAAACTTTCTGCCATGAAGTGGTTGTTTTAGCAAACGGGCATAAACTCACCGAATTTGAGCAAACACAAAAACTCCCACTCTATCCTGTTCGAGGACAAGTGAGCCAAATTCCGACATCAGCAAATTTGCTTAAACTCAAAACCGTGTTGTGCTATGACGGCTATCTTACGCCAGTCGATCAAGCGAAAACCAGCCATTGTATTGGTGCCAGTCATGTTCGTGATAATGCGACTCGTGAATTTAGCCTAACAGAACAACAAGAAAATCAACAAAAAATTCAGCAAAATATACCTGAAGAGTGGACAAAAGAAGTAGATACATCGGGTAATCTTGCTCGAATCGGTGTACGTTGTTCGGTACGTGATCTTACGCCAATGATGGGCGCTGTTCCTCATTTTCCAGCTCAGCAAGTGCAATATCAAAATTTGTTTAATTTACGCCGCCGTAAACAACCAATAGAACAAGCTGAAAACTACCCTAATCTCTATTTAATCGGCGCATTAGGCTCACGAGGATTAACCTCTGCGCCGTTTTTAGGAGAAACACTGGCTTCCTTAATTTATGGCGAGCCCTTACCGATGAGTGAAGATCTGATTCATAACTTAATGCCAAACCGCAGTTGGGTCAGACGCTGGTTGAAAGGGGCGGACGTGAAATAAAAAAAGTGCGGTTAAAATTCAACCGCACTTTTTTAATACAAGCTTAAACGTTGTAATCGCTGTCTGGCGATTTCTTTGATTTCATCCTTTTTCGCCGTATTCATAATTTCCAAATAAAGCAATTTGGCCAAACCAATGTTCACTTGTGTCCCAATCCCTTCTTCATACAAACGAGCCAAACGGAATCGCCCCTCATTGCTGCCAGCATTCGCGGCTTTTTGGAACCATTCAAAGGCTTTGGTGAATTCTTTCTGATTGGTATAAATTTCCCCTAATGTAAGCATGGCATCAGGATCTTTTGTCGCACTGGTTTCAAATAATTTAATCGCTTGAGCGGTATCTTGTTTGACATAGTTGTTGCCGTTGAAATACATGACCGCCAAATTATTGATAGCTTTAATACTGCCTCGCTCAGCAGCTTCACTAAACCACCAATAAGCCAACTCTTTATTTTCATCCACTCCACGGCCTAAATTATAAAGCATCCCTAAATTGCTTTGCGCTTGTAAATTACCTTCCAAAGCTAAAGGATACATAATTTCAAAAACGGCTTTCCAATCTTGTTTCTCAGCCAGTTTTTGTGCTAGATCCATTTTTTGCTGCTCCGTCATTTGCGCTTTATCGACCAAATCAATGGTTTTCATCGCAAATGCTGAACTGCTTAAGGTGAGCGTGGTGAGGAGTAAAAGTTTGGCTAATGTCTTCATCTTATAATGTCGCTATCAATAAAATAATCAAAAAAATGGCGGATGTTCCGAATTCTATTAGACCGACTTGCTTAACCGAAAGTTTCTTGGTGGGTAAATAAATGGCACGAATTAACGCCGGCACAAAAGCAAGTGATAAGACATATTGTTGGGTAAATAAACAACCGAGCACGCAAAGCACATGGAAAATAATAGAGGCTTTGAGATAAAGCGGATTTTTACGTTCACGCATCATTGATTTGACGTAAAGCGTCGTGCCAATAAAAAATAAGCTTGGATACAGTGCTACCCACCAGATTTTTTCATCAAAAGTGCGGTCAGAAAAATAATAGGATCCCATACCTGCAAGGGCAAAAATCGCAATACCCGCTAAATCATTGAGAAGATTACGTTCATCTTTTTTCTTGGTGTAATAGATACTCACCAACACAAAAGGAAACATGGCTGCAATAAAGAAAAGAATTTGCCAGTTATAAAAAATGGCAGGAAGCGCAAATAAAAAAGCTGCGACACCATAGATGATGGTCCACTTTTTATATTCCGCCATATTTTTGCCTTTAAAGAGACTAAGCATGGGGTAACTCAGCAAATACATGGTGAACCAAGCTAAAAGCAAAAAGAAATGCGCCCAAACAGGTGAGGCTAATAACATACCGTAAACAAAAGGCAATAATGCCATTACAATGGCGCCATATTGATTCGAAATCAGGAGTTTCATAGTTTTCTTTAGTTGATAAAAATTCTCAGTTATTTTATCCCACAATTTCTTGATTTACAAAGTCTAAAACCGCCTTTAGAATGGAATTATCTTCATCAAAAAGGAGCCATTATGTCGATTCAACGCATTCAACCAAGCAAACGCTTTTCTGAAGTGGTCATTCATAACAATACTGCCTATTTTGCAGGCCAAGTACCGGAAAAAACCGTTAAGCAAAATGCTTACGAGCAAACCAAAGAAGTCCTTTCACTGATCGATAAATTATTGGCAGAAATTGGTTCTGAAAAAAGTAAAATTCTTACCTCGCAAATCTTCCTTGCTGATATGGCGGATTATGCTCAACTCAACCAAGCATGGGATGAATGGGTCGATAGCCAAAATCCACCAAGCCGAGCAACGGTAGAAGCAAAACTTGCAGATCCTGATTGGAAAGTTGAGATCGTTATTATTGCGGCTGTATAAACAAGATTTTTCAAAATGTGATCAACCGCAAAGAACGTTTTTCGGTTTTCCTTTACACTAAATACTGAATTCAAAAGAAGGAGTAATGTATGCAATCATGGATACCAGAAATATGGCAAGCCGCTGTGATTGGACTTGTAGTTGGCGTAATCTTAGGCTATTTGCTGTTACGTTTAACAAAAGGTTCTGTTAAAAAACAAGTTCAAACCGAAGCTGAACTAAAAGAAGTCAAAACACAATTAAGCGATAAACAAGCACAACTTGAAAAACATTTCGCTGAAAGTGCTGAATTATTTAAAACCTTAATTGGTGATTATCAAAAACTCTATCGTCACTATGCCGTTTCATCTGAAACCTTGCTTGGCAATAAACCAGCCGACAAAGGGTTATTTACCCAGCAATTAGTGACCGCCTCATCAGAAAGCAAATCTGAAGAGCCACCACGCGATTATTCCGAAGGTTCATCTGGCTTATTAAAAACAGATAAAGAAAACCAGTAATGATTAACGGTTGAACAATAAAAAAATCAGGGATTAAATGCTTAATCCCTGATTGTTTATTAATGATTACTCAATACTTGAGCCGGTTGTAACTTCGCGGCTCGACTGGCTGGATAAAGACTGGCAAGTAAACTCAATACCAATGCCGCCACAAGAACTAATACAACATCGAACCAATGTAATTCGCTTGGTAAGAAATCAACGAAATAGATGCCATCTGATAACAGTTTTTTACCGAGTAATGTCTCGATGCCTTGAATAATCGGAGTGAGATTAAGAGCAAGTACAACGCCTAACACAATAC
>CAKVVS010000142.1:0-4149 GCA_934834395.1 Parahaemophilus parainfluenzae
GCCCCATGACAAGTAATGCACCTTTTGCTGGGAACATTTTGATTTTGAGATCCGCATATTCTGCGATACCTTGTCCCCAAATACCACCCGCATTGACGACTAATGGCGCAAAGAATTTGCGATTTACGCGATTTTTGTGATCGTAAACATCCACACCGATTACTTTGCCACCTTCGCGAATTAAGCTTTTCACTTCGCAATAAGTGAACATTTTCGCGCCATTTTCGGTGGCATCCATCACGTTGGAAGCCGTTAAACGGAAAGGGTCGATTGAACCATCTGGCACCACAACGGCACCCACTAAATTAGGGTTGACTGATGGTTCCATAATTTGGGCAAGTTTAGGATCAATGGCGACAGCTTCAATACCGGATTTGGTACAACTTTCGATGAAGGTTTTTTGATAATCAAGGGAATCTTCAGGTAAGGTAATAAATAAACCTTCTGTTTCATCCACACAGTGACGAGCGATATTGCGCAGAATTTTATTTTCTTTAATACATTCTTCTGCTGATTCCTGATCGTTTACGGCATAACGCGCACCACTATGTAACAAACCGTGGTTACGACCTGTTGCGCCTGTCGCAATATCACGACGCTCTAATAAAATACAGTTAATTCCACGCAATGCACAGTCACGAGCAATCCCCGCACCTGTTGCACCGCCACCAATGATAATCACATCCGTCGAGATAGGTGAAAAATCACCCACATCACGATACATATTAGGCGATAATCCCATTGTTACCCCCAAAGCCAAAATATTAATAAAAAGAAACGTAAAAACTGTTACAAATTCCATGGCTATTGTATGGGAGAGCGGTTAAATTCACAACATTCTGAGCGAAAAAGAAAGCTGTTTTGTGAGATAGATCACACAATTTTCGAATTCGCTCATTTGTTAAAAATTTTTTTGTGAAATGCATCACATTTTTGAATTATTTCTCTTTTTAATTTCTATTTTTATTTTATCATGCACGCTATCCCCATCATGGGGGTGGACTCATAATTAAAATGATTTTGGAGAGAAATTATGTTTGGACCATTTAAACCCGCACCGCATATTGCGGAACTTCCTGCGGAGAAAATTGATTCCACGTATAAACGCTTACGTTGGCAAGTGTTTGCAGGGATCTTCTTTGGTTATGCCGCTTACTATTTTGTACGTGCAAACTTTGACTTGGCACAACCTGGTTTAATTCAAGCCGGCTTGTACTCAAAAGCGGAATTAGGTGTTATCGGCTCAGCTGCCGGTCTTGCCTATGGTTTATCTAAGTTCGTAATGGCAGGTATGTCTGACCGTTCGAACCCTCGTGTATTCTTACCATTTGGTTTATTGCTTTCTGGTCTTTGTATGACCATGATGGGTTTATTCCCATGGGCAACTTCAGGCATTGCCATCATGTGGGTAATGATCTTCTTAAATGGTTGGTTCCAAGGTATGGGTTGGCCTCCATGTGGTCGTACAATGGTACACTGGTGGTCTAAATCAGAACGCGGTACTATCGTATCTATCTGGAATACCGCGCACAACATCGGTGGTATGATGCCGGGTGCAATGGTGCTATTAGCAAGTGCCGTCTTCTTCAGCACTCATGGTGTCGAAGCGCAAGCAAAAGATATTTGGCAACAATCCCTCTACTATCCGGGTATTGCGGCAATGATCTGTGCAATTCCAGTTTACTTCGTGATGCGTGATACTCCACAATCTTGTGGTTTACCATCAATCGAAAAATGGCGTAATGACTACCCAGATGACTATAACGAAAAAACTTACGAAAACGATTTAAGCACAAAAGAAATCTTCGTAACTTATGTATTGAAAAACAAATTGTTATGGTACATCGCGATTGCTAACGTATTCGTATACTTAATCCGCTACGGCGTATTAAAATGGTCTCCGGTTTACTTAAGTGAAGTAAAACACTTCAACATCAAAGGTACCGCATGGGCTTACACAATCTATGAATTAGCAGCAGTTCCAGGTACATTATTATGTGGTTGGGTATCAGATAAAGTCTTCAAAGGTAAACGTGGTTTAACCGGTTTCATCTTCATGATCTTAACTACCGCAGCAGTTGTAGCATACTGGATGAACCCAGCTACACCTGAAGCAGAGCTTGCAAACTATGCAGCTTGGTATGAAAACCCATATCAATTAACTGACTTCATCTTAATGACCTTAATCGGTTTCTTAATCTACGGTCCTGTAATGTTAATCGGCTTACACGCTCTTGAGCTTGCACCGAAAAAAGCAGCAGGTACAGCAGCAGGTTTCACCGGTTTATTCGGTTACTTAGGTGGTACTGTGTCAGCTTCAGCTGTTATCGGTTGGGCAGCACAACACTACGGCTGGGACGGCGGTTTCTACGTCATGATCGGTGGTGGTGTCTTAGCGGTGTTATTACTCTTCATCGTAATGGTTGAAGAAGGTAAACACAAAGCAAGATTAGGCGATACCTACGGTACTAAATAATCTATAAATTAAAGGCGACAGGCGAAGGCTTGCCGCCTTTTTTATTACAAAAACAACTGAATTTTTAACCGCACTTTAAAAGGAGATAATGTGATGAAATTGAATAAATTAACCATTATGTTAGGCGCGGCAGTTATGGCAAATGCAGCATTCGCAAATCAAACTTGTGAAGCGCCCTATCGTTCAGCACTCCCCGCTTATACGTATAAATTAGACAAAGTACTTGAAGTCAATGGACGTCAAGGTATTACCACTGATGGTAAATATTTATATGTATCGGGCAGTAAAACGCTCGCCAAATACGATATGGATGGAAAACTGATTAAAGAAAATAAAGATCCTTTTGTCGGCTATCAAAAAGAAGCTAATCACATTGGCGACATTGATATCTACAACAATGAACTTTATGTTTCCTCTGAATGGTTTGATGCCGGCGTAGGTAAAAATATTCAAATTGCAATTCACGATCCTGAAACCCTCGCATTAAAAAGATCAGTTGATTTTAATCCTGAGTCAGGTCAAGTCGAAGTTTCCGGCATCACCGTAGATACCGTTCACAATTCAGTTTGGATGGCATCTTGGGTCGGTGAAGAAAGTGGCCGTTATTTATATGAATACGATCTTTCAACAGGTAAATATAAACGTAAAGTACATTTACAACCTGTTCCACAATGGATTCAAGGTGTTTATGCCTATAACGGTGATCTCTACGTTACATCTGATGATGGTACGGCAGATGAAAAAGAACCCGATCATATTTATCGTGTAGAAATTTCAGATAAAAATAATGAAGCTCGCGTTGTTTTAGAAAAAACATTGGATGATATTCGAGATGTCGGCGAAGTCGAAGGCTTAAATATTAATCCGAAAACCAAACAACTACTTGTCCATGCAAACCGAGGCAAACAAATTGTGTTAGGGATGCCAAAAGGATTTTATCCAGGATATGACCGTGAAATTAGTGAAATCTATTTTTACGACATGAAACCAAGATGTAATAAGTAAATCAAGGAGAACACACCATGAAACTCAAAACTTTAGCGCTTTCTTTATTAGCTGCAGGCGTACTTGCAGGATGTAGCGCACACTCTTCTGTGGACACTATGAAATCAGACAAAATTATCATTGCTCACCGTGGTGCAAGTGGTTACTTACCAGAGCATACGCTTGAATCTAAAGCGCTTGCATTTGCACAACACGCAGACTACTTAGAACAAGACTTAGCGATGACAAAAGATGGTCGTTTAGTTGTTATCCATGACCACTTCTTAGACGGCTTAACTGACGTCGCGAAAAAATTCCCAAATCGTCATCGTAAAGATGGTCGTTACTATGTAATCGACTTCACCTTAAAAGAAATTCAAAGTTTAAATATGACTGAAAACTTTGAAACTAAAGATGGTAAACAAGTTGCAGTATATCCGGGCCGTTTCCCACTTTGGAAATCACACTTCAAAATCCATACTTTTGAAGATGAGTTAGAATTCATCCAAGGTTTAGAAAAATCTACCGGTAAAAAAGTGGGTATCTACCCTGAAATCAAAGCACCTTGGTTCCACCACCAAAATGGCAAAGACATTGCAGTTGAAACCCTTATAGTGTTGAAAAAATACGGTTACGATAAGATATCTGACATGGTTTACTTACAAACCTTCGACTTCAATGAGTTAAAA
>CAKVVS010000143.1:0-4128 GCA_934834395.1 Parahaemophilus parainfluenzae
GCATTGAGAAACTCATCAAAATATAATCCCAACGGCTATTTTGATTGAGCGCGGCAAGCGTACCCGCTGTGATACCTAATACCACTGCAAAGGCGAAAGCGACCATCCCTAATTTTAAGGAAACAGGGAAGGCTGATGCGATTAAATCATTGACCGATTGATCTTTATATTTAAAAGAGGGACCAAAATCGCCTTTGGAAAGGTTTTCCAAATAAAGGAAATATTGTTTATGTAATGGTTCATTTAAATGATACTTCGCTTCGATATTTGCCATGACTTCTGGTGGATAAGCACGTTCCGATGTGAACGGGCTACCAGGGGCGAGACGCATCAGAAAGAAGGAAAAAGTAATCAAAATAAACAGCGTTGGTAAGGCTTCCAACAGCCGTTTAAAAATAAATTTGAGCATAATAACTCCAACCAAAATGGGCGAAAAGTGCGGTCAAAAAACACGATAATTTTTAACCGCACTTAAATACGAGCAACGAATTAATGTTTAATAATATAAAGGTTGCGTAAGTAAATGTGATCTTGTGGATCTTTGCCTGAATAGCCTTTTACGTAAGGTTTCACTAAGCGTGGATTCACATAGTTAAAGATTGGCACGATACCGAAATCTTTTGCAAGAATTTCTTCGGCTTTCGCGTAGGCTTTTGCACGACCTTCCGCATCCGTTGCGACATAAGATTCAGCAATGGCTTTATCATATTCTGGGTTCGCATATTTTGCGGTGTTGTTACTCGAATTAGATAAGAAATAGTTGCCGAATGTTGTGGCTTGGTTGTAATCCGCATTCCATCCTGCACGTGCTGCATCGTAACGGCCTGCACGACGGCTATCAATGTAGGTTTTCCACTCTTGGTTTTCTAATTTCACATCAATTAAACCTTTGGTGTTAGCTTTCCACATAGATGCTGCAGCAATGGCCACTTTTTTGTGGTTTTCATTGGTGTTGTAAAGAATGCTGAATTTCAACGGATTTGCTTTGCTGTAACCAGCTTCTTCTAAGAGTTTAATGGCTTCTTCATTACGTTGTGCCATTGGTTCTTTTGAATAAGCAGGTTGTTGAATGAGATGACCTTCTTCGATGTAAGTCGGCGTAAATACATAGGTTGGTGTTTGACCTTGACCTAAAACTTTATCGGTGATCACATTACGGTCAAGGGATAAGTTCAAGGCTTTACGAACATTCACGTTATCAAAAGGCGCTTTCTTATTGTTTAACTCGTAAGAATAGGTCGCAAGCGTACGTGTCGTGAATACTTCACCAGGCAATTCTTTTTGTAATTTCGCAAATTGTTCTGGTGGTAAGGCGTAGCTTGTCATATCTAAATCACCTGCTCGATAACGCGCTACATCAGTACTTGGGTTTTCAATCGCAAGGAATGTTGCACTGTTAATGACAGTCTCTTTATCGTTCCAATAGAGTGGGTTACGTTCAAATTCGATTTTTTCATTAATAATGTGGTTAGCCAGTTTATAGGCACCATTACCCACGTAGTTTTCTTTTTTCACCCATGCGTCACCCAATTTTTCGACCACTTTTTGTGGTAATGGCAATAAGGATTGGTGAGTTGTTAAACTGACTGCATAAGGCACAGGATTGGTTGCATGAACCACAAAGGTGTAATCATCTTTTGCTTCAACACCTAATTCAGCCGGTTTTTTCTTACCGTCAATGATGTCTTGTGCATTTTCTACTTGTAAATAACTTAAGTAACTTGCATAAGGCGCTGCAGTTGCAGGATCCACTAAACGACGCCAAGCAAACACGAAATCGTGCGCGGTAACAGGATCACCATTTGACCATTTGGCATCTTTACGTAAATGGAATGTCCACGTTTTGAAGTCCGGCGTGTTTTCCCAGCTTTCAGCTACACCCGGTTGAAGTTTACCTTCAGAGTCTGAGGTGACGAGGCCTTCAAGTAATTGATAAGCAACGTTAGATTCAGGTACACCTTCAGTTTTTTGTGGGTCAAAACTTTGTGGTTCAGCCCCGTTATTGATCACGATATGTTGTTTTTCATCTAATTGCGTTCCCTCAGGTACTATAACGGCTTGCGCAGAATAGGAAAGAGCAAGAGCAATTGCAGAGAAAAGTAGTTTGTGTTGCATTTGAGCCTCCTTGTCATTAGGCGATATTTTTATAAAGAGTCCTTCTCTTATTAGCTCAAAAATTCATGTTTGTAAAGATTTGTAAGGTAATTATTTAAAGAAAAATAACGTTTTGTGATTTGTATCTAATAAATCGCGAAAAAATTGCTAAAAGTGATGGTATGAGAGGATAAATTTAGAATGCATTGGTTTTCCCTATCGTAAATATTTTCCTGGACGAATTACCTTTTTAAAGCTAATTATGCTATCGTAAGACAGTTGAATTCAAACAAATCCATTCAAGGAGAATATAATGACAACTCAGTTAGATTCACTTCGTAGTATGACCGTCGTTGTGGCTGATACTGGCGATATTGATGCCATTAAAAAATACCAACCGCAAGATGCAACAACAAACCCATCTTTAATTTTAAGTGCTTCAGCATTACCACAATATGCACCATTAATTGATGAAGCGATTGCTTATGCCAAAGCACAAAGTGCGGATAAAGCTCAACAATTAATTGATGCTGAAGATAAATTAGCGGTAAACATCGGTTTAGAAATTTTAAAAATTGTCCCAGGACGTATTTCAACCGAAGTGGATGCGCGCCTTTCTTACGATACCCAAGCAACTGTTGAAAAAGCACGTAAACTTATCGCACTTTATAATGCGGCAGGCATTTCAAATGATCGTATTTTGATCAAAATTGCTTCAACATGGCAAGGTATTCGTGCAGCAGAAATTCTTGAAAAAGAAGGCATTAACTGTAACTTAACCTTATTATTCTCCGAAGCGCAAGCACGTGCGTGTGCTGAAGCGGGTGTTTATTTAATTTCACCATTCGTAGGTCGTATCTTAGACTGGTACAAAGCAAATACCGATAAAAAAGAATATGCTCCAGCAGAAGACCCTGGTGTTATTTCTGTAACTAAAATTTATAACTACTACAAAGAATACGGTTATAAAACAGTGGTAATGGGCGCAAGTTTCCGTAATGTCGGTGAAATTATTGAATTAGCAGGTTGTGATCGTTTAACAATCGCTCCCGCTTTACTCAAAGAATTACAAGAAAATTCAACCGCACTTGTACGTAAACTAGACTACAAAGGTGAAGTAAAAGCGAAACCTCAACCATTAACTGAAGCAGAATTCTACTGGCAACATAACAGCGACGCGATGGCTGTTGAGAAATTAGCAGAGGGGATTCGCAAATTTGCAGTTGACCAAGAGAAATTAGAAGCAATGCTTTCAGCAAAACTTTAATTTAATAGATAGGAAAGTGCGGTTAGAAATAACCGCACTTTTTGTTTATGCAGGGAACAAAAGTGATTTTTTGAAAACTAAAAATACGATTTCAATAATGGCTAACAAGAAGAGCAATATCAAGGTTTAAATAAATTCTTTTGTAGTTATCTTTCAAGTTGGTTAGAATAAAGACAATTTTTTGTAATAGGAAAGTGGAATGAAAAAAGCACCTTTACTTGCGGTAGGCTTAATGGCAACGGCTTTTTTAACAGGTTGTGCAACCAAAGCTGATGGTGAACGCAATGATAAATTAGAAGGTTTTAACCGTACGATGTTTGATTTTAACTATAAAGTCATGGATCGCTATGTGTTGGAACCAGCAGCAAAAGGCTGGCGTGATTACGTGCCGACACCGGTCACAAAAGGTTTATCCAATGTGGCAAACAACTTGGATGAGCCAGTGAGCTTTGTAAACCGTTTATTAGAAGGTGAGCCGAAAAAAGCCTTTGTTCACTTCAACCGTTTCTGGATTAACTCAACCTTTGGTATCGGTGGATTATTTGACTTTGCAAGTGCAAGCAAAGAATTACAGGTTTATGATCAACGTAGCTTTGGTGAAACATTGGGCACCTACGGTGTAGATGCGGGAGCCTATATTGTATTGCCTATCTATAATGCGACGACACCTCGTCAATTAACGGGGGCAGTAGTTGATGCAGCTTATACCTATCCGTTCTGGAATTGGGTAGGTGGTCCGTGGTCACTTGTGAAATACGGTGTGCAAG
>CAKVVS010000144.1:0-4069 GCA_934834395.1 Parahaemophilus parainfluenzae
GCTACGGCGAATACAATGAAAATATGGTTCAACGTGTACCAAAAGATGTATTCCAAGGCGTTGATGAAGTCGTTGTTGGTATGCGTTTCTTAGCTGATACAGACATTGGCCCAGTTCCTGTTGTGATCACTGAAGTGGATGGCGATGAAGTGGTGGTTGATGGTAACCACATGTTAGCAGGTCAAGAATTACAATTCACTGTTGAAGTTGTTGGTACTCGTGAAGCAACATTAGAAGAAATTGCTCACGGTCACGTACATGGTGCGCATGATCACCACCATCACGATGATGAAGATGGTCACGGTTGTGGTTGCGGCGGTCACGGTCATCACCACCATGATCACGATCATGGACACGGCGGTTGCTGTGGCGGTGGTCATAAACACGATCATGATCACGGACACGGTCATGGCGGCTGTGGTTGCGGCGGTCACTAATCTTAATCTAGAAATAAAACTAGAGATAAAAAAAGTGCGGTTAAAAATAACCGCACTTTTTCTTTATCTAAACTTTCATTACAGAATGAATCGACTTAAATCTTCATTCTCAATCACTTCGCCCAATGCCTCAATCACATAAGCGGCATCGATATTCACGGTTTGACCGTCCATTTCGCTCGCATCAAATGAGATTTTATCCATTAAACGTTCCATAACGGTATGTAAACGTCTTGCACCGATATTCTCCGTTTTCTCATTCACTCGGAATGCAGCTTCGGCAATCTTCTTAATGGCATCTTGTGTAAATTCAATGCTCACGCCTTCTGTCGCCATAAGCGCTTTATATTGCTCCGTTAAAGACGCATTTGGCTCAGTTAGAATACGCTCAAAATCCTCTGCCGTTAATGCTGATAATTCAACACGAATCGGCAAACGACCTTGCAACTCTGGGATTAAATCCGATGGACGCGCCACTTGGAATGCGCCCGATGCAATAAAGAGAATATGATCGGTTTTCACCATCCCGTGTTTCGTATTAACAGTTGAACCTTCCACTAATGGCAATAAGTCACGTTGCACACCTTCACGAGAAACATCGGCACCACTGTATTCGCCTTTTTTACAGATCTTGTCGATCTCATCAATAAACACGATACCATTTTGCTCAACGGCATCGATGGCTTTTTGTTTCAATTCTTCCGGATTAATCAATTTGGCCGCTTCATCGTCAATTAAGGTTTTTAATGCATCCTTAATTTTCATTTTGCGTTTTTTGGTTTTATCCGAACCCAGGCTTTGGAACATGGATTGCAACTGATTAGTCATTTCTTCCATGCCTGGAGGTGCCATGATTTCCACACCCATTGAAACGCCTGCAGACACATCAATTTCGATTTCTTTATCGTCTAATTGTCCTTCACGTAATTTTTTACGGAACGCTTGGCGAGTGCTGCTGTTGGTGTCGTGGTTTTCGACTTCACCCCATTGATTTTTCGGTGGGGGCAATAATGCATCTAAAATACGATCTTCCGCCGCATCTTCTGCTTTCGCACGATTTTTTGCAATTTCTTGTTGGCGAACTAATTTCATCGCACTGTCCGTTAAATCACGGATAATGGAATCCACTTCTTTCCCCACATAGCCCACTTCGGTGAACTTGGTTGCTTCCACTTTAATGAATGGTGCATTAGCTAATTTTGCAAGACGACGCGCAATCTCGGTTTTACCCACGCCCGTTGGTCCAATCATTAAAATATTTTTAGGGGTGACTTCATGGCGAAGTGGTTCTTGCAACTGCATTCTTCTCCAACGGTTACGCAACGCGATCGCAACTGCTCTTTTCGCCTCTTTTTGGCCGATAATATGTTGATCTAATTCGGAAACAATTTCACGAGGGGTCATTTCAGACATAATTTTTCCTTATTTATTCGGTAATTCTTCGATAGTGAAATTCGTATTGGTAAACACGCAAATATCACCGGCAATTTTTAAAGATTTTTCCACAATTTCACGAGCTGATAAATCGGTATTTTCCACCAACGCACGGGCTGCCGATAATGCATAATTACCGCCAGAACCAATGGCTAAAATCTGATCGGCCTCTGGTTGCACCACATCACCAATACCGGTAATGATTAAACTTTCTTTTTCATCCGCCACAATCAGCATCGCTTCTAATTTGCGTAACGCACGATCGGTTCGCCAATCTTTGGCTAATTCCACAGCGGCTTTTAACAAATGCCCTTGATGCATTTCTAATTTACGCTCAAATAATTCAAATAAGGTGAACGCATCGGCTGTGCCGCCTGCAAAACCAGCTAAAACTTTACCATTATATAAACGGCGTACTTTGCGGGCATTCCCCTTCATCACTGTATTACCTAGTGAAACCTGTCCATCGCCCCCAACAACTACTTGGCCATTACGACGTACGCTTACAATTGTTGTCATTCTTTTTATCCTTCTTTTAAGAAAAGTTATTCGTTATATGGCGATCGATTCCACCAAATTCAAGGGGAAATTTTTCTTTGATGCTTTATTAAACAAACATCTCAAAAAAATGTGACAAAGATCACTTTTTTAAATAGCAAACGATTGCTATTATTTCACACCCATATTTTAAAGGGATATGATTTGTTACAAGTAAAACAAACTACTTAATGAGGAAAACATGAAAAATTTACTTAAACTTTCTGCCATTGCAATTTTAGCGGCAAGCGCAGTCTCTACTTTTGCATCAAACAAAGAACCTTACACTGAACAAGGTACGAATGCTCGTGAAATGACTGAGCAAAAACCGATTCACTGGATCTCTGTTGACCAATTGAAAAAAGAATTGGAAGGCAAAGCACCCATTAATGTGAGCTTCGACATTGACGATACTGTACTTTTCAGTAGCCCTTGTTTCTATCACGGCCAAGAAAAATACTCTCCAGGTAAAAATGATTATTTAAAAAATCAAGATTTCTGGAATGAAGTGAATGCAGGTTGTGACCAATATTCTATTCCAAAACAAATTGCGGTGGATTTAATTAATATGCACCAAGCACGTGGTGACCAAATTTATTTCATTACCGGTCGTACAGCAGGCGATAAAGATGGTGTGACACCAGTGCTACAAAAAGCCTTTAATATTAAAGACATGCACCCTGTAGAATTCATGGGCGGTCGCAAACTTCCAACTAAATATAACAAAACACCAGGTATTATTGAGCACAAAGTGAGTATTCACTATGGTGACAGCGATGACGATATCCTCGCAGCAAAAGAAGCGGGTATTCGTGGTATTCGTTTAATGCGTGCAGCAAACTCTACTTACCAACCAATGCCAACCCTTGGTGGCTACGGTGAAGAAGTATTGATTAACTCAAACTACTAATCTTCCTAAAAAGTGCGGTTATTTTGACCGCACTTTTCTTATCTGATTAACCATCTTAATTTTTAAAAAGTTTCTAGGAATATGCTAAAATTTTTGCGTTTCTAGGAGCCTATTTATGTCAGAACTCACGTCTAATCAATATTTAATCATCATTGCCGTGCTGGTTTTTATCAGTATTGTGATGCTTTTTCTATTAAGCCGCAGCAAACGAGATACGCAAGAATTACAACAAGATCTCAATAAAACCATCAGCGATTACAATCAATTAGCGGAGCGTTTTGATTCTTTAAGTGCGGTCAAAAATCAATTAGAACAACAAGCCGTTAAATCGCAAACTCATGCAGAAGGTTTGCAAACTCGCCTTAATGAACGTGATGAAAAAATCCAATATTTAGAAAAAGAATTAGATGAAGAGCAACTCCGTCACGATCAAATTGGCGGGCAAATCACCGCATTAAAAGAACGTTTTGGGATAGCATCTGCACAAGCCGAAAGCTTGCAAGGTCAATTACAACAAGCTCAGGAAAATCTACTTAGAAAAGAACAAGAGCAGCAAAAAACGCAGGAAAAATTGACCGCACTTTCACAGGAATTAACAGAGCTCAAAACCACGCTTTCCGAAAAAGAAAAGCATTTTGCTGAACAGCAACAGCATATTGAACAATCCAAACAACAGCTTAGCGTAGAGTTCCAAAATCTGGCCAACCGCATTTTGGAAGAAAAAAGCCAATCCTTTAATCAAACCAATCAG
>CAKVVS010000145.1:0-4067 GCA_934834395.1 Parahaemophilus parainfluenzae
ACGAAGAGTTACAGCATTATTTAGAAAATGTACCCGGTATGGTGGTGATTAACCGTGTGATTGCAGGCTATGAAAATCGTTGTGTCAGCCTTGATAACCGCCAAGGTACCTATCTTGCCACTGAAATGCTGATTCGTTATGGCCATAAGCACATCGCCTATATTGGTTCTAATCACGGTATTTTAGATGAAACAGAACGTAAGGAAGGCTACTTAGAGGCCTTAGAAGCGCATAACTTCCCCATTGTAGAACAAGCCATTGTGCATAATTCACCTGATTTTGAAGGTGGTGAAAAGGCCATGATTGATTTATTGAGCTACAACTCTAACTTAACCGCTGTAGTGGCCTATAACGATACGATGGCAGCAGGAGCAATTTCTGTTTTAAATGAAAACAATATCAAAGTGCCGAAACAGTTTTCCATTGTGGGCTTTGATGATATGCCAATTGCTCGATATTTGATTCCGAAGCTTACCACTATTCGCTATCCAATTGATTTAATGGCAAATTATGCAGCAAAACTGGCATTAAGCTTAGTCGATTCGTCTATTGTTACACCGACTGTTGTCCAATTTAATCCAACCTTGGTGAGACGTTTTTCTGTAGAAAATGCAATGAAACCGTGATGGAGATCACAAATTTAAACATTGCTATGTAATCGTTTTCATTTATGTGAGTTTGATCACAGATTAACAATCTTTATTTCGTTATGATGGATTCAGTTGCAATAGATGTACGCAACATTCCTCTATTTGGTATATAAAAATCAACAATAAAATCTCTTTCTCTAATAGGAGCGTTTTTATGAAAAAAACAGCAGTATTAAGTGCGGTCGCTTTAGCAATCGGTTTAGGTTCAGCAACTTCAGGTTTTGCAGCCGATAACCGTATTGGTGTTACCATTTATAAATATGATGACAACTTCATGTCATTAATGCGTAAAGAAATCGATAAAGAAGCGAAAGCCCTTGGCGGCATTGAGTTATTAATGAATGACTCTCAAAATGCACAATCTATTCAAAACGACCAAGTAGATGGTTTGCTTTCTAAAGGTGTAAAAGCCCTAGCCATTAACTTAGTAGACCCAGCTGCAGCTTCAACTGTTATCAACAAAGCGAAACAAGATGACATTCCTGTTGTTTTCTTCAATAAAGATCCTGGTGCAAAAGCTATCGGTAGCTATGAGCACGCTTACTATGTTGGTACCGACCCGAAAGAATCAGGCTTAATCCAAGGTGATTTAATTGCAAAACAATGGAAAGCAATGCCAGCCTTAGACTTAAATAAAGACGGTAAAATCCAATATGTATTATTAAAAGGTGAACCGGGTCACCCAGATGCTGAAGCACGTACTAAATATGTGATTGAGCAATTAAATGCTAAAGGTATTCCAACCGAGCAATTATTTATTGATACCGGTATGTGGGATGCAGCTATGGCAAAAGATAAAGTGGATGCATGGTTATCTAGCTCTAAAGCTAACGAAATTGAAATGATCATTTCAAACAATGACGGTATGGCGTTAGGTGCGTTAGAAGCAACCAAAGCACACGGTAAAAAATTACCAATCTTTGGTGTGGATGCATTACCAGAAGTACTTCAATTAATTAAGAAAGGCGAAATTGCTGGTACGGTGTTAAACGATGGTGTTAACCAAGGTAAAGCAGTTGTTCAACTTTCTGCAAACCTTGCTAATGGTAAAGCAGCAACAGAAGGTACAAAATGGAAATTAGAAAACCGTGTTGTACGTATTCCTTATGTTGGTGTAGATAAAGATAACCTAAGTGAATTCTTAAAATAAGAAAATCTATTGCTTTTCTTTAGTTTTAGGGGGAAAGGAAACCCAAATTCCCTTTCCCCCTTTTTGATGAGGTTGGATATGACAACTCAAACCCAAGACAGTGATGTACTACTGACGATGACGGATGTCAGTAAGTCTTTCCCCGGTGTAAAAGCCCTTGATCACGCCAATCTAACAGTTCGTTCTCACTCTGTTCACGCCTTAATGGGCGAAAACGGAGCGGGAAAATCGACATTATTAAAATGCCTCTTCGGAATTTATGCAAAAGACGAAGGTGAAATTTTATTCTTAGGCAAACCTGTTGATTTTAAAACATCAAAAGAAGCTCTTGAAAATGGGATTTCAATGGTTCACCAAGAACTTAACTTGGTGCGTCAAACTAGTGTAATGGATAACTTATGGTTGGGTCGCTACCCACTTAAAGGTCCTTTTGTGGATCACGCCAAAATGTATCGTGATACCAAAGCGATTTTCGATGAATTGGATATTGATGTTGATCCAAAAGAAAAAGTGGCCAAACTTTCCGTTTCACAAATGCAGATGATCGAAATTGCGAAAGCGTTCTCTTATAACGCTAAAATCGTAATTATGGATGAGCCAACATCCTCACTTTCAGAAAAAGAAGTGGAACATCTTTTCAAAATTATTCAAAAATTAAAAGATCGCGGTTGTGGCATTATCTATATTTCACACAAAATGGATGAAATCTTCAAAATTTGTGATGAAATCACCATTCTTCGTGATGGTAAATGGATCAATACCGTTGAAGTTAAAGGCACCACCATGGAAGAAATTGTTTCAATGATGGTTGGCCGTGAATTAACACAACGTTTCCCAGAAAAAACAAACGTACCAAAAGAAATCACGCTTGAAGTGGAACATTTAACAGCGGTAAACCAACCGTCTATTCAAGATGTTTCCTTTAATTTACGCAAAGGTGAAATTTTAGGTATCGCAGGTCTTGTTGGTGCAAAACGAACCGATATTGTGGAAGCCATTTTTGGTGTACGCGAATTAAAAGAAGGAACGATCAAGCTCAACGGAAAAATCGTGAAAAATCATACCGCACTTGAGGCGATTAACCACGGTTTTGCTTTGGTAACTGAGGAACGTCGTTCAACCGGGATTTATTCAAACCTAAGCATTGAATTTAACTCTTTGATTTCAAATATGAAATCTTACCTCACCCCATGGAAATTGCTTAGCAACAAAAAAATGGCAAGCGATACACAATGGGTGATTGATGCGATGAACGTGAAAACACCTTCTCACAAAACAACGATTGGATCGCTTTCTGGTGGTAACCAACAAAAAGTGATTATCGGCCGTTGGCTTTTAACCCAACCAGATATCTTAATGCTCGACGAACCAACTCGTGGTATTGATATTGGGGCAAAATTTGAAATTTATCAGCTCATTCAAGAACTCGCTAAAAAAGATAAAGGCATCATTATGATTTCATCAGAAATGCCGGAATTATTAGGCGTAACAGACCGAATTTTGGTCATGAGTAATGGTCGTGTTGCCGGCATCGTTGAAACGGCAAAAACGTCTCAAGAAGAAATTTTGCAACTTGCCGCAAAATATTTATAAATCATAAAGGAACAAATTATGAGTGCCTTACAAAAAAATAAATCATTCGATTTCTTAAAACAAAATGCGATTTATTTTGTGTTGTTGATTTTACTTGGCATCATCATCGCACAAGATCCAACATTCTTGAATGTTCGCAACTTTAGTAACATTTTAACTCAATCATCCGTCCGTCTCATTATTGCCCTAGGTGTTGCAGGCTTGCTTATCACTCAAGGTACCGACTTATCAGCCGGTCGCCAAGTAGGTTTAGCAGCGGTTATTTCTGCTACCCTCTTACAATCAATGGAAAACATGAACCGCGTGTTCCCAGATTTAGGTGAAATTCCTATTCCAGTAGTTATCCTGACTGTTTGTGCGGTAGGTGCTGTAATCGGCTTAGTGAATGGTTTAGTTATCGCTTATCTCAATGTAACCCCGTTCATTGCAACTATGGGTACCATGATCATCGTTTACGGTTTCAACTCACTTTATTATGATGGCGTAGGTGGTTCACCAATTGCTGGTTTCAGTGAATCTTTCTCTAACTTCGCACAAGGCTTCTTCAGACTTGGTTCGTTCAAATTATCCTACATCACTATTTATGCTGCAATTTGTGCATTCTTAGTTTGGGTAATGTGGAATAAAACACGCTTCGGTAAAAATATCTTTGCTATCGGTGGTAACCCTGAAGC
>CAKVVS010000146.1:0-4063 GCA_934834395.1 Parahaemophilus parainfluenzae
TTCCAATACTGGTACCGGTTGTTTTACCTTCAAATACCCCAGATAAAATCTGCACTTCATCGTCTTCACGACGCGGTGTGGTATAACGTGATGTACCCGGTTTACGACGATCTAAATCAGGTTGAATATCGGCTTCCGATAATTCAAGATTCGGTGGTACGCCATCTACGATACAGCCTAATGCAATACCATGTGACTCCCCAAAGGTCGTCACACGAAAAAGTTGTCCGATAGTATTCCCTGCCATATTTTCTCTCTTTAATTAATGATTTTGGGCTAATTTTGCCACATCAATAAATGGAATTTCTTCGCCCGTATCTTTATTCTTAATAAAAATATCTAATTGGTTGAACGCAATATCAATATTATTTTCAGCAAATAACTCATTTACACGACGATTGAGCGCATCCAACGTATCATTTCGCTCAGATACTTGCCCTACATAAACACGTAATTCGTGATCTAAAGTACTTGCACCAAAGGTTAAGAATAATGCTCTTGGTTCTGGATCTTTTAAGACGCTTGGCTGCTCATTTGCAGCTTGCAATAATAAACGTTTCACTAAGTCTAAATCTGAACCATACGCCACACCAACTGACACCACTAAACGAGTAACGGTATTAGATAATGCCCAGTTGATCACTTGACCTGTTACAAAGGACTTATTTGGCACAATCACTTCTTTTCGATCAGGATCAATCATGGTAATCGCACGAATACGGATTTTCGCCACCGTACCTGTCACGCCATTAATTGTCACGGTATCGCCCACACGAATTGGACGTTCAAATAATAAAATGATACCCGAAACAAAGTTTGCAAAAATTTCTTGCATACCAAAACCGAGACCAACGGAAAGGGCTGCAAACAACCATTGTAATTTCGACCAAGACATACCAAGTGTTGAGAATGCCCATGCTCCACCCACTGCAACAAAGATGTAGGTTAATAAGGTGGTAATGGTATAAGGTGTACCTTGTGAAAGTTTCACTCGAGAGAAGATTAATACTTCTAAAATACCCTGAATGTTACGCACCAAAATATAGGTAATCACGACAATGATTAATGCAACAATCAAGTTAAAGAGTGAAATCGTTTCTGTCACCACGCCCGCTTCAGTTGTTGAAGTTTGTTGCCACAAGGTAATATCACGCAAATAACTTACCACCGTAACTAAATCTGACCAGACATAATAAAAGATGACAAAAAGTGCGGTCCAAATAAAGAGATCGGCAAAGCGTAGTAACTGGCTACGCACTTCATTTAAGGCTAATCCCTCTTCTTGTTCGGTAATCACGACCACATCATCAGAGGCTGAAGCATCACTTGAATCTTGTTGTTTTTGCTGACGTTTTTCTTGTAAACGACGATAAGCTAAACGTCTTGATGCAACAGTCACACCGCGATAAATCGTATGACGTACCAACGACCACACAACCCATGCAATATAGGTATTAATAATATGCGTAATTAAATTTAAGGCGGTGTAATAATAGCCTAAAGCAACTAGTGCAATTAAAATAACAGGGACCAATTGCAATAAAACGCGCATAATTTTTAAAAGCGTTCTATCACGCTGATCCGTTACGCTTGAATTCAACGATTTTTCTGTGCGAATAAAACGTGGTGCAATAATTACAATACAGAAAAGCAAGGCAACAATGGTATTTATTTCACCCAATACGTCATTTGCTAAGCCTGTATCCATTACATTACTGAAAATTGATGTATTCAGTAATAACACAACAGAAACAATAATACGTTTCGTAACATCTTGTAGGCTAGCTGCACTCTCTTTAGCAAAACCAAAATGGCGCACTAAAATACCATTCGGACGAAGAATAGCTAAAACAAAACTAAAGAACCACCAATAGCCCGCCATACTGAGCGACCATTCCCAAAACTCTTGTGGATTTTTTACAAAGAAAAAGCCTAAAAGTTGGCAAGCGGCTAAGAACCAGAGTGTGCCCGATAACGATAAAAATGCCGTATAAAATAACGCAAGCGGCGTATGCCATTGGCTATCAGAACGAAGCGTATTAATTTCGCCATTAATCACGCTCAAACGGTGTTTAATCGATTCTTTAAATTTGAAAATCAATCCACCAATCACAAACAAAATAAAGACATAAGTAAGTAAATACGGCAAATTATCGAAATTTGTCGGGAAGCCGATTTTCTTTCCAATACCATCAAGTTGTGCCTTGAGTGACATTGGCAGTTTTTTGATCCAATCTAAATTAATTGGATTATTACTTTTTACCCAGAAACTTTGTTGATCAAGTTTAGACTGGATCTGATCACTGATTTGTGTAATTTGTTGCTGGGTTAGCTCTAAGGAAATCGCCAAATTCAACTGATTATTCAATGACTTAATCAAATCAGAAGCCACTTTTCGACGTTCTGTCAATAAATTGGTTAATTGTGCTTTTTCCGCCGGTGTAAACGATTTGTTTTCATCCTGCTCAATTTTACTGATGTAGGCATCAATATCATAAAGCTCATTACGTTTTTGCGTAATATCGAAGATCTGTACACGCAAATCCGCAATTTGCTTTGAAAGACCTTGAATATTTAAATTGGTCGGTAATTTTTGTTTTTGTTGCTGAATAATGCGAGAAAGCACCAACGTGCCTTGTAACGCACTGATTTGCTCATCAATGGTACGTTGTGTCTGCGTTAAGTTATCCAACACATTTCGCATGCGTAATTCATCTTGCGTTAATGTATTGGTTTTCTCTGTTTGCTCAAGTAAATATTGGCTAAGCTGCGCATTCAAATTCAATTCTTTCTGAATCAACGGATTTTGCTCAACATTTTGGCTTTGTTGTTGTGCTTGCTCAACTTGGTTTTGTGTTTTAGCCAAATTCTTTTGATTAATCACGTCTTGAATGGCGGCAATTTGTTTCTGTAGCGCTTGAACACGTGTATTCAATAAGTCATAACGGCTCTGGTAAAGAACCGTAAATTGATCGCTATTTTTTAATAAAATTTGATTGTACGCATTTTTTAGCTCAATCAATTGCAACTCAAGTTGAATTTGCTGTTTTAATAGCGAACTGGTTGTTGGATCAGCCAATTTCTGATTCAATTCTTGCGTACGTTTAACATTATCTGTTAAGGCTGTTTGGGCGCGTTCGGATACAGCGCTTTGCCCTGCAAGTTGTGTATTCACGGCACTTAATGCAGATTGAGCATCTTGTTGTTGATTGGTCAGTTTCTCAAGCTGTACCTGCAAAGTCGCTAAACTTTGAGAAGCATAATCGGTGTTATTTGGCGTGCTTAGCTGTTTTTTAAGATTTTGAAGATCGGCATTATTCTTCTGAATTTCAGAATCTGCATCAATAAGCGTATCTTGCAAATCGTTATTATTTTTTTGCTGTGTTTGAATTTGTTGCAAGAAATCAAGCGAAGCCTGGATTGTCGTGACGTTATTTGTTTTTTCATCACCATCTGGTAATTTTTGTGCCTCGGCTAATTCACTTTTTAGTGTTTTTTCCGTCGGTAAATCAGCATTATTATTCTCTGCCCAAACAGGCTGAGAAAGCGCCAGCGTAAAAACAAATGAAAGACCAAGTGCGGTCAAAACTCGAGAGATATTTTTCATTAAACTAACTTTCCTATTGTTGCGACAGCCAATCGGCGAGTGCTTTGCGAGAAATCTTTATTGCCCCTTGGATTAAATCCTGAGGGAGTTCATAGTAGGCAACGGGTTGCTTAAATCGTTCCAATCGTCCTTGTAAAAAAACGTTGAGAGATTCGACCGCACTTTCATTAAATGAGGTATGAAATTCAACAATCGCGACAGGGCGATGGCCAAATTCCTCATCATGTTGAGGCAAAACAAAGACTTGTTTCACCAAATCTGATTGTGCAATCACTTTTTCAATTTCTTCTGGTTGAATATTTTCACCTCCAGAAATAAACATATTATCCAATCGGCCTTGAATAACTAATTCGTCATCAAGCCATTGAGCTTTATCTTTTGTTTGGAACCAACCTTCGGCATTGGTGAGTGGAACAATATGTCCTTCTCGCCAATAGCCCATGGCAAGTCCAGCAC
>CAKVVS010000147.1:0-4055 GCA_934834395.1 Parahaemophilus parainfluenzae
AATTTAATTTTTAAAAGGAAATATTCATGAAAAACGTCAATCCAACCAATACACAAGCGTGGAAAGCCCTTGAAGCTCACCAATCTCAATTGGCTCATACCACGATTACTGATTTGTTCAAGCAAGAAGAAAATCGTTTTAACGATTATTCTTTAACTTTTGAAAATCAAATCTTAGTGGATTTTTCAAAAAATAAAATTAACCAAGAAACCCTCAAATTGCTTCGTCAATTAGCCAAAGAGTCTGCATTAGATGAAGCGATTAATGCTATGTTTACAGGCGAGAAAATTAATCGCACAGAAAATCGAGCTGTATTACATACCGCACTTCGTAACCGTTCAAATACACCTGTCTATGTAGATGGCAAGGATGTGATGCCGGAAGTGAATGCTGTATTAGCGAAAATGAGTGCATTCTGTGATCGTGTGATTTCAGGTGAGTGGAAAGGTTATACCGGAAAAGCAATTACTGATGTGGTGAATATCGGTATCGGTGGTTCGGACTTAGGCCCTTATATGGTGACCGAAGCGCTTCGTCCTTATAAAAATCACTTGAATATGCACTTTGTTTCAAACGTAGATGGTACACATATTGCTGAAACGTTGAAAAAAGTAAATCCTGAAACCACACTTTTCTTAGTCGCATCTAAAACCTTTACCACACAAGAAACTATGACCAATGCGAATTCTGCGCGTGATTGGTTATTGGCGGCAGCGAAAGATAGCAGCGCGGTGGCAAAACACTTTGCCGCACTTTCGACCAATGGTAAAGCGGTAGCAGAATTCGGTATTGATACCAATAATATGTTTGAGTTCTGGGATTGGGTTGGTGGCCGTTATTCTTTATGGTCTGCAATCGGTCTTTCTATCGCACTTTCAATCGGCTTTGATAATTTTGAAGCGTTATTAAGTGGTGCGCATGAAATGGATAAACATTTCCGTACCGCGCCATTAGAAAAAAATATCCCTGTAACATTAGCATTAGTCGGTTTATGGAATACCAACTTCCTTGGTGCACAAACTGAAGCGATTTTACCTTATGACCAATATTTACACCGTTTTGCCGCTTATTTCCAACAAGGTAATATGGAATCAAACGGTAAATATGTTGATCGTAATGGCAATGTTATCCGTGATTATCAAACCGGCCCAATTATTTGGGGCGAACCAGGTACAAACGGCCAGCATGCATTCTATCAATTAATTCACCAAGGTACGATGTTAATCCCTTGTGACTTTATCGCGCCGGCACAAAGTCATAATCCATTAGGTGATCATCACAGCAAATTGTTATCAAACTTCTTTGCGCAAACTGAGGCGCTTGCTTTGGGTAAAACCAAAGAAGAAGTCGAAGCAGAGTTTGTGAAAGCGGGTAAGTCTTTAGATGAGGTAAAAGACATTGTGCCATTTAAAGTCTTTACGGGTAACAAACCGACCAACTCTATTTTAGTGCAAAAAATTACACCATTTGCTCTTGGCGCATTAATTGCGATGTATGAACACAAAATTTTTACACAAGGTGTGATTTTCAATATCTTCAGTTTCGACCAATGGGGCGTGGAATTAGGTAAACAATTAGCGAACCGAATTCTTCCTGAATTGGCAGATAAAGAGAAAGTCTCAAGCCATGATAGCTCAACTAATGGATTGATTAATCAATTCAAAGCATGGCGATAATATAAAGTAAAAAGAGCTGTCAAAATTGACCGCTCTTTTTTATTTTAATCAAACTGATTTAACTTTCCACATACAGCCTACGCTGATAAAAATTAATGCTACAGCGACATAAAAAACAGAGTTGTAATGCCAAATTTCCGCAATAATACCGGCAATAGGTCCTCCGATAATCCAACTACTTTTTGCTGCATTACTGAATAGTGTAGTGGCCGTGCCCATTTTAGTCGGCATTAAGTCTTGAAAATACACCATCCCAATGGTAGCGGTAATACCGATAAAAATCGCGTTAAGCATTTGTAATCCGATAAGCTGCCACGTTTGCTCAGCGAATAATAAGCTTGAATAGAAGGCGAGCCCTGAAACTAAAGCAATCATCATTAAGCGTTTTTTACTGAAGTATTGGGTGAGATAACCCGCTAATATCATCACGGGGATTTCCAATCCCGCAGCAGTCCCCATTAATGTTCCTGCTAATTCTTTGCCTAAATGTAACTCATTAATCACAAATAATGGCATATTGATGAGATACATACTGTTACAGGTCCAAAGCAATAGGTTAGCGATGAACAAGTAAATCACACTTTTTCTTGGTGGCGTATTGTCTAAAATCTCTTGATTTTTAACCGCACTTTGACGAGGAATTTTCGGCAATAATTTGCTGACGCCAGCACAAAGTAAAAAGGCAGAACCTGCCACCAAATACATATAATCAAAGCCCCAGTTTAGTGCAATGAAAAAGGAAAGCGGCGGCCCAACAATCCAAGCCAATGAGATTTGAGTTCGCATAATAGTGGTGAACATCACTGCTTCACGATGGCTGCTTTCAGCATATTCTCGCGCTAAAGCAAAAGATTGCGGATTAGCGGATGAACCTAGCCCTAATAGCGTTGTGCCGATAATAATTAACACATAATAATTTCGGCTATAAGCAAAAATCAGACAGCCAAGCACGGCAATTAAGCAGCATACAATCATCACTTTGCGACGATCATCTTGCTTATCAGAATATTTCGCCAGAATTTGGCTCAAGATAATGCCAATAATGGCATTCACTGAGTAGAATAAGCCCACAAAAAAAGGTGAAACTTGAATCTCTTGAGAGAGATACAAACTTAAGGTCGGTGTTTGAAATGCAGATGCAATCCCCGTTAAAAAGGCAATCAATAGAAAATTGAACGCCACAATATTGGATGGTGTTGAGTTTTGTTGTTGAACAAACATAGTCATTAATTTTAATAAAAGAGCGTAGTGGGAAATAAAAGTGCGGTTAATTTTAACCGCACTTTCATTCATGTTCTCTATTTTGTTGTGTTAGAACGTTTATCTAATTCGGCTTTGATCTTAGCCATATTTTCTTGCGTGAAGAAATTATCAATATTTTTCCAAACAGAATGATAGCCGTAAGGACCTTGTTGCATTTCACGTTTGGCTTCATTGAGATCCCAATGTTGATAAATCACACGGTAGCTTGCAACAATTAAGCCTGTTCTGTCAGCTCCATGATAACAATGTACTAAAACCGCACCATTTTTTTGATGTTGTTTAATTTGCCACAAAATATCAGCCACTTCGTCTGGGCTGATTGACCAAGTAAGTAATGGGGTATTAATCAAATTGATCTTAGTATGACCAAATGCTTGTTTATCATCATTACGGTCAAAAAAGCGTAAATTCACAATAGTGTGAATATTCAATTTATTTAATAACGCTTCAGATTGGGCTTCTAATTGCTCACTACGATAAAATTTATTATCAATCTGATATAAATTTTCCTGTTCGCTGATTAGAGTAGCCCAATGTTCAGTATTTTTTGCTGGTTCACTTGGTGCCGTCGTACAGGCGACTAACGAAAAAGCTGTTAAAGCAAAAAGGACATTTTTGCTCATCTTATATAAATTGAAATGAGTTTGTTCCATAAAAACCTTTTAAATATATTGAATAGCCGGTAAATAACCGATCATTAAATCTAATGGACGATTGCTAGTTATTGTATTTTTTCTATTCTCAATGAAAAATCTTGATGTCATGGCTTTTTCACCATGATTAAAGAAAATTTCAATAATTGAGTGATCAAAGAAAATTTCAACAGTCTGCAGATTTTCAATTTCGCAGAAACGTTTCGTATCGAATTTCTCCATTAATTCCGTTTGTTCGGTTTGACTGCGAGCTAAGCAAACCAAGCCATTTTCGTAAGATAGACGAAGTGACTGTCCTTTTTCATTTTGGAAGAAGGTTAAGTCAAAGGCTTGGTTATTTACCTCAAATTTAATATACGCACGATCTAAATTAGCAATATCTGCTTTTTCATCGAAATGAAGTGATGAAAGTGCGGTCAGATTTTCGTATATTTTAGCAATCGGACGTTGATAAATTTTCGTA
>CAKVVS010000148.1:0-4037 GCA_934834395.1 Parahaemophilus parainfluenzae
TCGCGGAGCTGTTCACGGAAATCATCTAGGGTGAAATCATCACCTTTCTTGAATTTCTGTGCCATTTTTTCCGCTTTTTCGCGATCCACTGAACGTTCAAGATCTTCGATAAGGGAAAGCACGTCGCCCATGCCTAAAATACGAGACGCTACGCGATCAGGATGGAATGGCTCGAGAGCTTCTGTTTTTTCACCCACACCAAGGAATTTAATCGGTTTGCCGGTGATTTGACGAATAGATAAGGCTGCACCACCACGCGCATCACCATCCACTTTAGTTAAGATAACCCCGGTAAGAGGCAAGGCTTCATTGAAGGCTTTTGCGGTATTTGCCGCATCTTGACCGGTCATCGCATCAACCGTGAAGAGCGTTTCAATTGGATTTAATGTCGCGTGAACTTGCTTAATTTCATCCATCATTTCACTATCAACGTGTAATCGACCCGCGGTATCCACGATTAATACATCATAGAATTTGAGTTTAGCGTCAGCAAGTGCCGCTTTTGCAATATCTACCGGTTTTTGTTTGACATCAGACGGGAAAAAATCCACACCAACAGATTGCGCTAAGGTTTCAAGCTGTTTGATCGCCGCAGGACGATATACGTCGGCAGAGACTACAAGCACTTTCTTTTTATGACGTTCACGCAAGAATTTCGCTAATTTACCCACGCTGGTGGTTTTACCCGCACCTTGTAAACCCGCCATTAAAATAACTGCGGGTGGCTGTGTTGCTAAGTTTAAGCTCTCATTGGCTTCACCCATGGCTTTTTCGAGTTCACGTTGAACGATTTTTAAGAACTCTTGGCCGGGTGTTAAGCTTTTATTGACTTCTTCGCCTAACGCGCTTTCTTTTACTTTAGCGATAAATTCACGTACGACAGGCAAAGCAACATCGGCTTCTAATAACGCCATACGCACTTCGCGTAGGGTTTCTTTAATATTATCTTCAGTTAAGCGACCTTTACCGCTAATGTTGCGTAGCGTTTTGGAAAGGCGATCCGATAAATTCTCAAACATTTTAAATCCTGTTTTTTCTTAAAAAATTGCCGTGATTATACCGAAATTTGAGCGTTTTTCATCATTTCAAATAAAATTATGGCGATCTAGAGAAAAGATCCGTTAAAATAAGAATAATTCCTAGTAAAGAGAACGCATTATGTGGTTTGCCCTTTTTTCGATTATTTTTTACATTCTTAGTTTATTGTTGATCGCCCCGTTTTTGATGAACTCATTGGAAGGGAAGTTAAGTCAAAGTAAAATCCCGTTTTTTCTGACCGCACTTGCGGCCATTATTCTGCATGCTGTCAGCACTTTCCCTTTGTTAGAGGATCTTGCCTCAGGACAACGTTTTACATTAATGGGAATCGCGTCCTTAATGAGCGCAGTTATTGCCGCATTGGCGACGCTTTCAATGTTTCTCGTTTCCACAATGTGGTTTGTTTTACCAATCGTGTATGCGTTTTCGATCATTAGCTTGATCTTTGCGACATTCTTATCAAGCCACATCATCCAAATGTTGAATCAAAACACATTGATGTTGTTCCATATTGGCTTATCACTTTTTACCTATGCGGTTTGTTTTATTGCAACGCTTTATGTGATTCAGTTGGTCTGGTTAGATCGCAATTTGAAAAAGCGTAAAATCCAATTTTCGCCCGCAATTCCACCATTAATGGCGGTAGAACGTCATTTCTTCTGTTTATTTGCGATGGGAGAAGTTTTACTCACGCTGACTTTAATTTCGGGGACTTATCATGTATTACAAGCGGTGACTCTAGAAAATCTGCACAAAGCGATTTTCTCTTTCCTTGCTTGGATTAGTTTTGGTATTGCTTGTTTTGGTCATTGGCGATTAGGCTGGCGTGGAAAAAGGATGATTATTTACGCAATTTCAGGTATCATTCTGCTCACGATTGGCTATTTTGGCAGCCGTTTGATTTAATCAAAATCAAAGAACAGGTCAAATGATCTGCACCCCAAAAGTTGGACTGAACAACCAAACAATTGAGGTACAGATTTTTTATGGGTAAACACTACGCAATAAATTTAAATTACAGGTTCTTCAACCTATCCTAAAAGGGAAAATGAGCATTCGAGAAGCCGCTCGTTTTTACAATATCTCCTCTGGCACATTAGTCTCAACTTGGTTGAGACGCTTTAAAAAAAGTGACATAAAAGGGCTTATTCCTTATAAATCATCAGAACGACCGCCAATGAAACCTAAATATGCCAGAATGCCCCTCCACCAAAAACAGAAGAAGACCATTTATGTCTGAGAATTTTACGGCTTGAAGCGGGGGTGGCTTGCCCTAAAGGAGTTGAGAAAGTTCAGACTTCAGGAAGAAGTCAGGCAGAGAAATTATCCAAAAGTTAAGAGCCCATCATTCCCTAAAAGCGCTATTAGGTATTGCAGGCTTAGCACGCAGTACGTTATATAAAGCATGTGGAGGAAAGGAAACTGTTTGGATCATGCACAATAGAGTGTTTCTTTGGACGATTAAAAACGGAATGCTTTTATAGACGGGAATTTAATACACGAGAGGAGATAGTTAATGTGATAAGGGATTATTTGGATTATAATAATCATCGACTGATTCAACTAAAATTAAAAGGACCGAATCCGATACAATATCGTCGTCAGTCCTTATGTGAATAGTCCAGGTTTTTGGGGCAGATCAGGTGTTTATTTATTCGAACCTTCCGGATGCAGGCCAATTCCCTGATGGCGTTCTTGCAATTTTGCAATCACATCCTCCCATGCCAGTCCTTGATGGTGCAACAACACGGTTAAGTGATAAACCAAATCCGCTGCTTCGCTGAGGGTTTCCGGTTTATCTTGCGAAACGGCAGCTAGCACCGTTTCTACCGCTTCTTCTCCCACTTTTTGGGCGATTTTCTTAATGCCTTTACTGTGTAGCGTTGCGGTGTAAGAGGTGACTGGATCAGCATTTTGCTTTTCTGCTAAATGCTGCTCCAGTTGGGCGAACCATGTCCAGTGGCTGGTGGCTTTTTGGGTGAGCTGATGAAAGCAGCTGTCTTCTCCGGTATGGCAGGTTGCGCCGATAGGGTTAGCTAAAATTAACAAGGTGTCATTGTCGCAGTCCAAACTCATATCCACGACATTCAAAAAATGCCCCGAGGTTTCCCCCTTTGTCCATAGGCGTTGCTTGGTACGGGAATAGAAGGTCACTTTGCCTTCATTGATGGTTTTGGTTAAGGCTTCATTATTCATATATCCCAACATCAAAACCTGACTGGTTTGTGCATGTTGAACAATGACAGGCAGTAACCCATCGACTTTTTTCCAGTTGATAAGGCTAGTATTAAGCATCATTTTCCTTACTCTCTGATTTCAATATTGTGTTGACGCAAATAGCGTTTGAGTTCCCCAATCTGAATAATCTGCTTATGGAACACGCTCGCGGCTAAAGCGCCGTCCACATTGGCGTCAATAAAAGCATCACGGAAATGCACCATTTCGCCTGCGCCGCCGGAGGCAATAAGCGGAACATGGCAAGTTTGGCGCACCAGTTTCAGTTGCGCTAAATCATAACCGTTGCGCACACCGTCTTGATTCATCATATTCAATACAATTTCACCCGCGCCGCGTTGTTGCACTTCTGCCACCCAATCTAACAGCTGCCAATTGGTTTGGTGGGTGCGTTTTTCATCGCCGGTGTATTGGTTCACCCAATATTTGCCTGTTTCCTGCTCGAACCAGCTGTCAATGCCCACCACGATGGCCTGTACGCCAAAACGTTCCGCTAAGCGTGAAATCAAATCAGGCTCGGCAAGAGCGGGAGAATTAATGGAAATTTTATCCGCGCCGAAAGCAAAAATCTGTTCCGCGTCCGCAATGGTTTTAATGCCACCCGCTACGCAGAACGGAATATCGATGACTTGCGCCACGCGTTCTACCCAACTTTTATCCACGGTGCGGCCGTCCGAAGAGGCGGTAATGTCATAGAACACCAGCTCGTCCGCGCCTTCCTGCGCATAACGCTGCGCAAATGGCACGATGTCGCCGATGATTTC
>CAKVVS010000149.1:0-4013 GCA_934834395.1 Parahaemophilus parainfluenzae
GTGCTCACTATGCAGCTTAACTCGGTATCACTGATGGATTTACTTGCTTACGGTGGGGCAGCGATCGGGATTTTAACGGCCTTGTTGCAATTCCAAGCGGATCAATTAACCATATTAGGCGTCATTTTATTTATTCTGCTTTCTTCTGAATTCTTTATTCCACTTCGTTTATTGGGTTCTTTCTTCCATGTGGCGATGAATGGTAAAGCGGCATCAGATAAGATTTTCACATTGTTAGATACGCCAGTGGAAACTCAAACTCAAGCGGTCGATTTTGCAGCGAAAAATGCTATTCAGGTGGATATTCAAGATTTGCATTTTGCTTACAGCGAAGAGAAACCAGCAATTACAGGCTTAGATTTAAGCATCTTACCAAATCAGCTTACGGTCTTTGTGGGTAAAAGTGGTTGTGGTAAATCCACTTTGGTTTCGTTGCTAATGGGCTTTAATAAGGCGCAACAAGGTAAGATTTTGTTCAATGGTCAAGAAATTCAAGAGATTGATCGTCATTCGTTTTATGAAAAAGTCTCTCTAGTGAGCCACAGCAGTTATGTATTTAAAGGCTCATTACGTGAAAATATGACGATGGCTAAAGTTGATGCCACAGATGAGCAAATTTATGCGTATTTAGAACAAGTCAATTTGGCGCAATTCGTTCGAGATAATGGTGGATTAGATATGCCGTTATTAAGTCGTGGTGCGAATTTATCTGGCGGTCAAATCCAACGTTTAGCCTTAGCGCGTGCTTTATTACACAATGCCGAGCTTTATATTTTTGACGAAGCGACCAGTAACATTGATGTAGAGAGCGAAGAAATTATTTTGCAGTTCATTCAGCAATTTAAACAACAAAAAACCATTGTGATGATTTCCCATCGCTTGGCCAATGCCGTGAATGCGGACTGCATTAATGTGCTTGAACAAGGTAAATTGATTGAGCAAGGCACGCATAAAGAACTCATGGCAAAACAAGGTGCGTATGCTGAAATGTTCCAACAACAAAAAGATTTAGAACAAATTAGAGAGGTGGCAAATGCGTAAAAATGGTTTTGTTGTGATGGGGCATTTGTTGAAACTAGTGACCCCACTGGCGCATATCATGGCGTTTACTATCACCATGGGAACGCTCGGTTTTCTTGCCGCTATCTTTATCATGGTGCTTGGAGCGATGGGTTTAGTAAATTTATTAAACTTTGACACCCATTTAAGTTTTTCTGGAATTTTGACCGCACTTATCGTGTTAGCGGTGGCTCGTGGCGCATTGCGTTATTTAGAGCAAATGTCAGGGCACTATATTGCTTTTAAATTATTGGCATTATTGCGCGATAAAGTATTTTCTTCCTTACGCCGTTTGGCTTTTGTGAAATTGCAAGACAAACAAGCGGGGCAATTAGTATCCTTGGTAACTAATGATATCGAATTGCTCGAAGTGTTCTATGCGCACACCATTGCACCAATTATGATCGCGTTTTTTACTTCTGCGATTTTATTGTTGGTCTTTGGGCATCTTTCAGGTTGGTTTGTGGTTGTAGCATTAGCCGCTTATTTAACGGTAGGTGTGATTCTACCCATTATTACCACCAAATTGGCGCGTGAAGATGGCAGACGCTATCGTGAGTTAGTAGGCGAAATGAATGACTTCTTCCTCGACAGTGTACGAGGTATGAAAGAGATCCAACTTTTCGGCTATGCGAAACAGCGCTTAGATGAAATTCAACAACGCAGCCAAAAAATCGATACAGCTTTTGAGCGCATTAAAGACCAAGAAGCAAAAGTACGTGTTTACACTGAAGTGGCGGTATCCGTGTTTAACATCATTATGTTATTCACCGGCTTAATTTTGTTTAGTCTAGATAAGATTGATTTTTCTGCCTTTTTAATTGGCGTGATTTTATTGATGTCGAGCTATGGCCCCGTTATTGCATTAAGTAACCTTTCAAGCAACTTGTTACAAACCTTGGCTTCAGGTGAGCGTGTATTGAGCTTGCTAGCAGAAGAACCCGAATTAAAAGACGTAGAAAGTGCGGTTGATTTGAAGGATGTTTCTCGCATTGATGTTGAGAACGTAAGTTTTGCTTATGGTGAAGAACAAATTTTATCGGATGTTAGCTTGTCTGTGAAAAAGGGTGAAATCTTAGGGATTCATGGCAGAAGTGGTAGCGGTAAAAGCACCTTGTTAAAACTGCTGATGCGTTTTTACGATCCTAAATCGGGTAGCATTAAAATTAATGGCGAAATCTTACCGAATATCAACACCCGTAGTTTGCGAGACAATATGGCGTACATTACCCAGCAAACCTATATTTTCAACGAAACCATCGAGGAAAATATTCGCCTTGCGCGTCGTGATGCAACACTAGACGAAATTATGGAAGCTGCGAAGAAAGCGTCAATTCATGATTTCATTTTGAGTTTGCCCGAAGGTTATCAAACGAAAATGACCGAATTAGGCGGTAACCTTTCTGATGGTGAAAAACAGCGTATCGGTATTGCTCGTGCATTCCTACACAACGCACCGATTATTTTACTCGATGAACCGACCAGTAATTTGGATAGCTTAAACGAAGCGATGATTTTGAAATCATTGTTGAACGTGAAAGCAGAAAAATTGATTATTCTCGTGAGTCATCGCCAATCTACCATGGCGATTTGCGATCAGGTGATTGGCATTGAGAATGGAAGAATGTCGTAAGGCAGTGATAAAAAGAGCGGTCAAATTGACCGCTCTTTTTTTATTTTCTTAATTTCACTAATTCAACTTCGTGATTTTCACCTTTTCTAAGAATTAGATTGGCGCGTTCACGAGTCGGCAGAATGTTTTGTTTTAAATTCAATCCGTTAATGTTATCCCAAATGTTGCTGGCTGTTTCAATGGCTTCTTGCTCAGAGAGATTAGCATAATGTTTAAAATAGGAATCCGGATTGGTGAAAGCACTTTGACGGAATTTTAAGAATCGTTTGATGTACCATTCTTTGAGTAAGTTCTCATCAGCATCAACATAAATAGAAAAATCCACAAAATCAGACACGAAGGTTTGATTGGCTTTATTTGAACCTGTTTGAAGAACGTTTAGTCCTTCTAAAATTAAAATATCCGGTTGATCGACAATATCGAACTTATCAGGAACGATATCGTAAGTCAGATGAGAATAAATGGGCGATTTCACCGATGGTTTACCTGATTTGATATCAGCTAAAAAACGAATTAATTTGGCCGTGTCATAAGAAATAGGGAAGCCTTTCTTCTGTAGCAAATCGTCTTTTTTTAGTTTTTCTAATGGATAGAGAAAACCATCAGTAGTAATCAGATCAACTTTTCGTTCGGTAGGCCAGTGGGTTAGCAAAGATTGCAAAATACGTGCTGATGTACTTTTTCCAACAGCAACGCTACCCGCGATACTAATGATGTAAGGGACTTTAGGGCTTTGTCCGCCAAGAAAACGATTTAAAACCGTTTGGCGGCGAAGGTTTTCATCAATGTAGTAGTTAATCAGACGTGCAAGTGGCAGGTAAATGGTGCTCACTTCATCAAGAGAAAGCTCTTCATTAAAACCTAAAAGTGGTTTGAGATCTTGCTCCGTTAATTTTAGCGGAACGGATTTTCTTAATTCGGCCCATTGTTGACGGCTAAAGTTCAGAAAGGGCGTGAGTTGTTCGGTAATTTCCACGGTGCTTTATATCTAGAGTGAAAAAATTGGACAAAATATACCCTATAAATGAGTTGTGATCATCGTTTTTTATTAAAAGTGGTGAGTTTTAAAGCAAGAATGTGGCTTTTTGCTTGTAAATTAGACGAATAGTTAAAAAAAACGTATTTTTCATAAAAAAAACTTGTCAGGCATAAAATTTTCCATATAATACGCCTCACTTGCTTACAACACGCCGACTTAGCTCAGTAGGTAGAGCAACTGACTTGTAATCAGTAGGTCACCAGTTCGATTCCGGTAGTCGGCACCATCCTTTAGTAAACAAGTATTCATTTAGTGTGGAGGGGTTCCCGAGCGGCCAAAGGG
>CAKVVS010000150.1:0-3998 GCA_934834395.1 Parahaemophilus parainfluenzae
CTTCTAACGCGTCATAAGGAAGGTGGTCGCTTTCATCAATGATGACCAAACCCTGTGTGCCTTTGAGCTTTTTAGTAATTAGGCGTGATAGGCGGTCTTTACGGCGTGGCGCATCGTTAATACCTAACTCAAGGGCTAACTCATACAAAATACTGCTTAATGTTGCGCGTGCCGGGCTTGCGGTAATCATCCACACGTTTTGGTTGGCTTTTTTGTATTCTTGGCATGCTTTTGTTTTACCTACACCGCTCGCGCCGTAAACGGTCACCATGGTTGGTAAAATCTTGGCCATATCTAACGCTGAAAAAACTTTCTTGGCGGTCGGAATTTCGATAAAGTGCGGTGCTTCTACAAACACTTTTTCTTTTTTCTCGCGGGTTGAAAGCCAGTTTTTTAATGCGACTTCTACGTTTTCAACATTCCCGGTGTAAGTGCCTTTTAAATATGCACTCAACGCCCCGGCTGAAATCCCAGCTTGCGCGGCAATTTCGCGCTGCGTGTGGACTTGGTTGTCTAAAAGTTGCTTGATTTGTTCAATTAAAGTCATGTTTAACGCTCCTTAAATGCGGCTTAAAGCCCTTTTTCTTCTTTCAGCATGGCTAATCCTTTGCGCCAGCCTTGTTCAAAATCGTTGGTATCTTCATCGTCATCTAATACCGCTTCGTGTTTGCGCACTGCGTTACCTTCTTGTCGGAATAGCTCGATGATTTTCGGTTCTAGCGGTTCTTCTTCCTCGAATTGAGGCTGATAACGCGCTGCTTCTTGTGCATTCATAGTGAGTGTGGCTTTCGCTTGGGCTTTCACCGCTTTCACCATTTGTTTGCGTGCTTTATCGTGTTCGCGGCCTTTCGCTTTATCACCAAATGCCACCGCATCTGTACATTTCGCTTCGGCTAAGAACACGCCATCCAAACCGTAAACCCACACTTTGTTGTGCAAGTCTTGCGGGTCGAATTTCACCACCACCTTGCGGTGCGCTGTGGCAATTAGCTCGCTCGCTAAATAGCGGTTTTTGCGATTATTGACCTTGCCACCAGCTTCTAACTCAAATGTGCCGTCTTTTCTCAATGTAACGGCTTCGCTCATCAACATTAAAAACCGCATTTGTTCTGCGCTTGCCTTGCGAATTTGCGCCTTAGCGTAATCGCGCTCAAACACTTGGCTGAAACTGTAAATGCCTTGGCATATTTCGGTTTGTCTGCCTTCGCGTTCATTGAAAGTGCGGATGCCATCTTCTATGGCTAAAATAAATGTGTCGTAATCTACGCCGTCTTTCCCGCCGTTATAGTTGTCAGGCTTGCTGTAAACATTTTCCCCTGCGTAAAAGCCAGCCAGGCTTGGGTGCTTATCAACTAACTCGCCTAAACCACCGTGTGAAAATGCACGTTCTATTGGTTTTGCCTGGCCGTGGCCTTTGCCAAATTGCACCGATGTCCACAACAATTCGATGCCAAGCATCGGGATAATCCCGGTCACATCATCTTCTTTTACTTTGAAGCGGTAACGGTTCTTAACGCCCCCGGTCATCCATTTGTTTGCCGCTGCGCGGGTGTTATCAATGGTGCATTTTTTCGGGATGCCGTATTTCCAAATCAGATCCATCAAACTTAATCGGATGGTGTCGCTGTTTTCACTTAAATCTACGCGGTAGGCGAGAATTTTGCGGGTGCGAATGTCTTGCCAAATCCAGGTTTTAGGGCGGACAATTTCGCCGTTATGCCAACGCACAAATACGTTGTGTTGATAACCATCGCCGTTAATCCACTCAAGGGCTTCAATTTCGGCCACTGTACGGCGCATTGAAGGGTAATATTGCATGACTGCATGGTCACCTTCGCGTAATTGCACTTGCACCAATTTCGGCACTTCTCGCGCGATTTTGCGCTTAATGCTGCTCGCTGATGGAATTGACCAGCCGTTTTCTCGTGCGGCGCGTTTTAAACGCTCGTAACAACTGCCAAATTGCGGGCATTCAGGTCTAAAATAGTCGGCTTTAAATGCCTCCCAGGCTTCTTCTGTGAAGTCTGCTTCTTTGCCAGCTTTTTTGTTTCTGTGTTTATCCAACAATAAAGGCAACCAATCCGGGCGTTCAAAAGACCGCACTTTGTAATACCAACGTTTGAGCGACCCTTTCGCGAGTTCATACTCGGTAGAAACCGCATCAAGTGCCATCATTAATGCCACGTTGTTTCTCACTAAATCGTCTAGCTTGTGCAGTGGGGCGAGTTTCGCTTTTGCTTCTTTCTTTTGTTTATCGGTCGCTTTTTCATAAGGCTTCCAAATAACTTCCGGTAGGTAGTTGAGTTCTTTTTTAGCTTTTGGCGCTTCTGCCATAACTGGAGTCGCGTTTTGCTTTAATAAGATCTCGGCTTGAGCATCCTCAGGTAAGGAACTGAATTTATACTCAAATGTCTTTCCTTTTACGCCCTCTCTTTGACGTTTAACCCAATTCTCGCGGTCGGCTTTTTTGGTTATGCCACGATCTGATTTTGGTAGAGTTTCAAGCCCTAAAAGCTCTTGAACTGTTAGCCACTTTTCCATAACCAGCTCCTTTTTATAAGTAACGTTCAGGCCATATTTCTTGCACTGGAACGTTGATACAATCAGAGATGATTTTTTCCCCTTTCGGGTATTTACGGTCTAATGCATTTGCTAGTGTTCTTGGGTGTAACCCGGCGTCCACAGATAACTGTGTCAGCGTTGTTCCTTGTTTACGAATCGCTGCAATAATGTCGGCGCGATGCATATTTTTTTTACTCTTTTTCATTATGTGCTATCCTTATTACGATGATTTATGTAAGTGAGTAACTTGAAAGGAACTATACAACTATTTTGTAAGGAACTCAATAGTTCGTTTCAAGAATTTTAACTATTTTTTATAGTGCTTTAAAAATCAAATAGTTAAATACTTGCTTTTAGAAACGAACTGAGTTCCTTACTAAAATTCTTATGAAGAACTTGAAAGAGTGGTTTTCAATAAAGGAATTGATGGATGAAAACTTAATAGGGCTTCCGGCCTCGGACAAAGGAATTGTTAAAAAAGCTGACCGCGAGAATTGGGTTAAACGTCAAAGAGAGGGCGTAAAAGGGAAGACGTTTGAGTACCATTACTCATCCTTTCCCCTTGAAATACAAAAGGAGTTGGGCTTTTATCCCACTGAAATGCGCATGCACGTCCCGGATATTACAGAAACGGCGGGACGTTATGTAAAAGAAGCCTTAAATAAAGCCACTGAGCTTGTTAACGTGCCATTTTATAACACGTTTGCTTCTGCGGGCTTTGGTGCGTTTAATGATGACGTGTATGAACCGGATGATTTCGTGGGGTTAAGCGCGCACTGGTTGCAACAACGCGGCCTTCAAAAGAATAAACTGGCATTTATTCTAACCTCCGGCGATAGCATGACTCCAACAATCCACCACGGCGATATGTTATTAATCAACCGTGCCGTAACCACGCCGCGTGATGGGCAGATATATGTTATTCGCTCGGGTGATCAGCTTTGGGTTAAGCGCGTCCAGGGTATTCCTGGTGGCATTCGCTTGATTAGCGATAATAAAGAAATCTACGCCCCGATAGAGCTGATGTTTGAAGATAATTTAAACTTTGAAGTGCTGGGTCAGGTTGTTTTCATCGGCCACGACTTAATTTAAAGATTTAAACCTAAATTTAAAGCCATTTAAACCGCGTTTAATGTTTCCCATTTTTAGCGGTTAAACTGCCAATATTTAGGAAAATTTTCTCATTTCATTATTTCTATTTTTTAACTAATAAAAAAGGGGCTGGCACGCCGCCAAGCCCCGTTTTATCTATATTCATCCCGCTTATTCCCGAAAATTCCCGCCCAATCCCTATTTGTTTTTATGTTTCTCATATTTAGTGGTTGGATACATCTAAAGATTTTATAGGTTTTTCTCATTTAAATTGGAATAAGATTTTTTATTATATTGGTATTATACAATCGGGTATAAGAACCCCGCAGATACTAGCTGATATT